>NZ_CAWUOL010000035.1:0-43137 GCF_963923915.1 Nodularia chucula CCY0103
TTTTTGCCACTTTTTACCGATTCTCAATTAATCGTAGTGATGTCTTACTGTGCGCGATCAGCCTGACGGCATAGCTAACGCTTACCGCTCCCGTGAATCCCACTTGAGCAAATTCTTACACAGCAAGCTTTTTGCCCCTTCCTCTCCGTCGAACTCACGTTAGTTTAATTCTGTCAGTCGGTTTTACTGAGAAAACTTTGTATCCAAATAATAGAAATTTAATAGCTACCATTTTAAGAGGATGTTTTAAAAGTTTTGGGCGAATATGATAGAGCCTCCGGCACGCTACGGGTAAAGCCTACGGCATAGCTACGCTTAAAGCGGAGCTTTCGCTTTAGCGATACACTACTACACAGGCAGGACGCGTAGCGGCTTCCCGTAGGGAAGTCTACCTCCGTGGACTAATGGAAAAGTGGGATTTTTAACCCGCGCAGGCGGGTTTAGTTTGTATAGCCGCGACTTCTAGTCGCCAGGGCTAGTAATAATCGATACTTTATAAACAACCTCTAAGACTATCAAATTCTGAGATTTAATTACTGAATAAGCTGGATGTATATAATCCAACCATCAAATCCAATAATAACGTATATACATGATTTTGCCTAAATTTGAATGAACTTGCCTAATACCCTAAACTACTAATTCAGCAGCATTACGGACATTTTTTAAGATTAAATCCGGAGCAGTGCGTTTAATCAAATTAGTTAGCACATTACCAGGGCCAATTTCCACAACTTCCTCAACACCTTCTGTGGCTAATTGCAGAGAAATTTCTCGCCAGCGTACCGAGCCTGTCATTTGTTGGCTAAGACGCTGCTTAATTATATTGGCATCAGTAGCGGGAATGGGATCTACATTAGATAATATCGGTACAACAGCCGGCTGAAATTCTACTAGTTCGAGAATATCTTTAAACTCCGCCGCCGCAGCTGCCATCAAAGGAGAGTGAAATGCTCCAGAGGTTCTTAAAGGTATAGCCCGTTTAGCTTTCACTTGGGACATAACTGAGCGTACAGCCTCTGGAGTGCCGGAAATCACCACTTGAGCCGGACTGTTATCGTTAGCCAAAACTACATCTGGTGTTGCAGCCAGAATTACTTCTAATTGTTCACGGTCAAAATTCATCAAAGCACTCATCATCCCGCCGGCTGCACTATCCATCAGTTCAGCGCGACGCTTGACTAGTTGTAACCCAGCCGACCACTCAAATACACCTGCAACATAAAGGGCAATATATTCACCCAAACTGTGACCAGCAACTACATCTGGTTTATATCCTCTTTCCCGGAGAATATCAGCCAGGATAGTTTCGACAACATAAAGACATGGTTGTGTATAGAGGGTCTGTGATAACTTTTCTTCTGCGTTTTGGCATAATTCTGTGACAGACCAGCCCAAAATCGCTTCAGCTTCGGCAAATTTCTCTTTAGCGATAGATATATCTAATAAATCAACTCCCATTCCCAAGGCTTGAGAACCTTGTCCGGGAAACACCCATGCAGTTTTAGTCATTAGTCGTTAGTCATTGGTCATTGGTGATTTATCATTGGGAGATTAAAATCTTTTCCCCCTGCTCCCTGCTCCCTGCGCCCCTGCCTCTTACCTTCCCCATTGAAAAATTGCTGCGCCCCAAGTTAGTCCGGCACCAAAGCCAGATGCAGCGATGATTTCATTAGGTTTGATTTTTCCTTGCCGCACGGCTTCATCTAGGGCTAGGGGAATAGATGCGGCTGAGGTATTACCGTAATTAGCAAGATTGCTAATTACTTTATGTTGGGGAATATTTAAGCGTTGGGCTACGGCATCCAAAATCCGTTGATTGGCTTGATGTAAAAGTAGCCAGTCTATTTGGTCAACGGTGAGATCAGCCTGAAATAGAGCTTTATCAATAATTTCTGGGACTTTCTGGACAGCAAAGCGGTAAACTTCTTTGCCGTTCATGGTGATGGGTTGGTAAGTGCCTTGAGTGACGTTGATGTTGGGAAGTAATTTTTGGGAAGAGGGGGCATAAGCAAGATTGAGGTAGCGATTCTGTGTACCGTCGCTTTTGAGGGAAAATCCTAATAGGCGATCGCTTGGATTCGCTTGCAAAACTACCGCCCCAGCACCATCACCGAACAATACACAAGTCCGTCTGTCTTGCCAATCTACCCAGCGCGAGAGGATATCTGCCCCAATTAACAGTACATTCTTATAAGCGCCTGTTCTGATATATTGGGCTGCCGTCACTAGCCCAAAGACAAACCCAGAGCAAGCGGCTGTTAAATCAAAGGCTACCGCGTTGGTTGCTCCTAATTCCGCCTGAACTTGACAAGCACTACCAAATAAGTCATCAGCAGTGGATGTAGCCAGCAAAATTAAATCCAGGTCTGCGGCTTTAATTCCTGCTGCTGCGATCGCTTGACTACCAGCATCAGCCGCCAGGGTAGTTACAGATTCCGATGGCAGAGCTAAACACCGTTGACTAATTCCTGTTCTTGTAGTAATCCACTCATCTGAAGTTTCTACCAGTGCAGTCAGCTCCTGGTTACTGAGGTGAGTTTTGGGTACTGCGGAACCGCTTCCTGTAATTGCTATGCCTAAGTTTTGCACTCCTCGTCTCCCAAGCTATAAGCATTTTAGTTATTAGTCATTCGTCATTAGTCTTTAGTATTTTTCTATTGACCAATGACCTTTTTCCAGCTATTGATCGCTAGTTTTATGACTAATTTCTAAGTTGTTTCCTGCTGTATAATTTCGTATTGCG
This sequence comes from Nodularia chucula CCY0103, assembly GCF_963923915.1. Taxonomy (NCBI): domain Bacteria; kingdom Bacillati; phylum Cyanobacteriota; class Cyanophyceae; order Nostocales; family Nodulariaceae; genus Nodularia; species Nodularia chucula. Next base: position 2,747 of record NZ_CAWUOL010000035.1, read on the forward strand.
ATTGAAGTCTTTGCAACACTTGATTATCTACAGCTTCTTTTGCCATACGAATGGCGTTAAAAATAGAAGGAGCTTGAGAACTACCGTGGCCAATAAAACAGACTCCGGCTACCCCTAAAAGCAAAGCACCACCATGTTCTGCGTGATCCATGCGCTGTTTAACTCGCTTCAGGTTAGGTTTTAAAATTGCCGTACCAATTTGACCTTGCAATCCTTGGGGTAATTCTTCCCGCAAGATTTGCAGGATTACTTCACCCACTGCTTCGGCAAATTTTAATAACACATTGCCCACAAAGCCATCACAGACAATCACATCAAAGTTACCGGAAAGTACGTCCCGCCCTTCAGCATTACCAATAAAATTAATTTGGGAATTTTCCCTTAATAATTGATGGGCGCGGAGAGCGACTTCATTACCCTTAGTATCTTCTTCCCCGATATTTAATAAACCCACTTGGGGTTTGTTAATACCTAAAACGTATTGACTATAAGTTGATCCCATGACGGCAAACTGCTCTAAAAACTTAGGGCGGCAGTCTACATTTGCGCCAACATCAAGTATCATCACTGGTTTACCAGCTTTGATTGTAGGAAAAACTGTGCCGATGGCTGGCCGGTCAATTCCTGGTAATCGCCCTAGTCGGAGCAAAGCTGAGGCCATAGCTGCTCCGGAATGTCCCGCAGAAAACACAGCATCTGCCTGTTGCTGCTTGACTAAATCCATCGCCACATTAATAGAGGCCTTGCGTTTGCGTCTCACCGCATTTAAAGGCTCTTCATCCATTGCGATCGCTTCCTCAGCAGGAACGATCTCTACCCGCTCCAAATTAGTTTTTGGGGGCAAGGCAGCTGCAATTTGTTGGGGATCACCAACTAACAAGACTTTCACACCCAATTCTTCACTTGCGCGTATTGCGCCAGCAACGATTTCACCGGGTGCATGATCCCCTCCCATTGCGTCAATTGCTATCCGTACACCAGTCGATCCCATTGCTTAGAGCTACTAGAAACCTTACAAATTTTACCAGATGCCTTTGCTCAAAAACCGGAAGTTTCTCACTACCGTATTACTTTTGTCACTATTAAAACATATTTGCGGGAAAACCGACTCCCGACTCCCCGGTTACTGAGCGCAGTCGAAGTAACTCCCCATTCCCTACTGCGCTAACACCCAATTCACAAGGGTTCGCACACCGTAGCCTGTAGCTCCTGCACTGTTGTAACCGTTTTCTTTATCTGCCCACACTGGGCCAGCAACGTCTAAGTGCGCCCAAGGGGTGTCTTTAACAAACTGTTTGAGGAAAAGAGAAGCAGTAATGGAACCACCAGCACGAGGCCCGGTGTTTTTCATGTCGGCAATGCCGGATTTTAGCCCTTCAAAATATTTTTCTTCCATTGGCATCCGCCACAATTTTTCTCCGGCGGTTTCAGCAGCTTCTTCTAGTTGGGCGGCTAAAGCATCATCGGGAGTAAATAAACCGGCAATATCATCACCCAAGGCGATAATACAAGCACCTGTGAGGGTGGCTAAATCCACGATCGCATCTACTCCCAATTTATCTGCATACACCAAAGCATCAGCCAGGGTTAAACGCCCTTCAGCGTCGGTGTTGTTCACTTCTATTGTTTTGCCATTTGATGCTTTTAATATGTCCCCTGGGTGCATGGCGTGACCGCTAATCATGTTTTCTGTGGCGGCGGAAATGAAGTGAACTTCCACATCTGGTTTGATTTGGGCAATGGCTTTGGCTGCGCCCAAGGTAGTACCTGCACCGCCCATATCCATTTTCATGGTTTCGATACCACTACCAGCGCCTTTAATATTCAGTCCGCCGGAATCGAAGGTTAAACCTTTGCCAATAATTGCTAGTTTGCGTTTGGGTGTACCTTGGGGTTTATAAGTGATGTGAATAAATTTTGGCGGCAATTCTGAGGCTTGGGCAACTCCTAAAAAGGCTCCCATACCCAATTTTTCGCAGTCTTCCCGTTCTAAAATTTTTACTTCAATGCCGTGTTCAGTGGCGATCGCCTGGGCTGTTTCTGCCAAGGTAATGGGTGTGACTTCATTAGCTGGGGCGGCTACCAACTCTCTGGCCAAGTTTACCCCGGAAACAATTTGATTGGCGCGGGTAATGGCTGCTTCCTGCCCACTTAATCCCAGTAAATCTATGGTTTCAATTTTTACGCCTTTCTCTTCTGGCTCAGATTTAAAGCGAATATCTTTGTAAAGGGCTAATTGTGTACCTTCGGCGATCGCCTGAGCAGTTGCACCTTGATCATTGTTCCACAAAGGAAAACTCACACCCAGACTTTTGCTTTTTTGCTTTTTTGCCACCCTAGCCACAGCCGCCGCCGCACGTCGCACGGTTTCTAGTTTCAGCCCTTCAGCTTTCCCCAAACCCACTAAAATTACTTTCCGGATGCTACCACCACTAACACGGGAGAAAATAGTGCTGTAGGCTTTGGCGGTAAATTCTTCTTCCGCAATCAGTTCTTTTAAAACCCCAGCCAACTGCTCATTTAACTTTGCCAGTTCACCAGTTAACTCTACGGCATCTTCAAATAATCCAATGGCTAAAGTATCCCCTGCCCACTCTAGCAGAGGCGTGTTGCTCGGTTGAATTTTCATTTTGTGAATTTATCTAAATTTTCCTACTTTTACCAGTATTACTTAAAATTCTTTTTTCTTTGGTGAAATCTCGATTAAGCAACGCCATAACCTGTGTAGGGACGTTTATATGGGGGATGCAGCCCTAGAACTATATCTTCTTTAGGAATGCCCATATCTAATAGTTCTTCACTGCTTCGTGGAACCAGTCTTTTGCCGACATTACCAACCTCTAGAAAAACTCGCTTATTATTAGTTTACGAGTTTTCACTACGGTCAACTTGAGAAATTTTTTCACACTGAGATAATAAAGGACTCGCCAAATCAGGATTTTCTTGGGCTATTTCTTGACATCTAGCGACTAAAGCAATGGCAAAATCTGAGTTAAGTTGTTTGACAAGCTGCTCTAAAGGCTGGGGTGATTTGATATTTTCAGCTATTGCCTGCAATGAATCATCACTCAAATTCACAGCTTGCAATTCTGGTAAAATTTCTTCCCAAGTCTTGTGAGGATAACTTTCGAGGATCATTTGCACTAAAATCTGATCCATAATTGCTTGTTGCGCCAAAGCCGTTTCCAGATACTCGTCACTTTCTGCTTGTAAAGTTGCTACAGTTTCTGGGGAAGTTAGGGAAATTGATTCATCTAGCTTGGCTTCATAAAATCGACAAGCTGCATATCCTAAAGAATAGATCATTGTGGCGTTGGAACTAGTGGCGATCGCCGCACCAGCAAAGGGGACATTTCGCAGCAAACCTAAGCCACCCAATCTTAAAAGGCGACCACCACCCAAACCCAAGCCAAAAATTCCTAAAATTTCACCCTTCCGGGCGGGATATTTTAAATCTAAACCATAAACCGCAGCAATTTCATAAATCATTTCTGACTGTAACTTAGTTGTTGCAGCCAAATCAATCGCCAGCAAGGCCGCCGCCACTCCAGGTAAAATACTACTGGCTAGACCAATTCCCCCAGCTTTAGTGGCTTTGTCCACCATAATTCTATGGGCGATTTCACTGGGTGATTCATCTGGATACTTTTGCTTCAGTCTATTTACAGATGCTTCAGCTTTTTCTAAATCCACACTTTCACTAGGGCTAATCAACCAATTAAGATTTAATAACCCAGTGAGTTTTTTGATTAACCAATTCTCGCTGATGTGATTAACTATATCACCAGTGGTTTGAGTGCCTTTTTCAATTAATTTATATGTTTCTTGGGCTGCAACTACTCCCGCCCCAATGGATGTATCTAAGACTATTTTGCCCGCTTCGGCGACGGCCTGAGTCATTACCTCTCCTACCTCACCCGCAGCGTGGAAAGTTTCAGCCAAGGAATCGCATACAGATTTATGGTTTTCCGTGGGTGAATTATTTGATTTTTTCACTTCTGTCTCTGATTTGGATGTTTCTGTCATTGTTAAGCACTATGTTAACAGCCTCTGCTTTCACTTGTATCGAAAATATTAGGGACTGACATCCTCCAGATTGAGCAGATTTCACCTGATTAACCAGAGTGTTCAGATAGAATTGGTATTAGTTTCTAACTCCTGAGATGTTTTAATCTGATGTTCGACAAAGTTTTGCTGTTGCAATATTTGATAGAGATTAATATTGTGTTCTAGTAAACAGGCGTGTCCACTGTCAGGTAAGATCGCCATTTTGGGGTTAGGTAAAATATTTAGCAAGCGTCTGGCTTCGTTGACTGAAGGTAAAAGGCGATCGCCTGCACCGGCAATCAGTAAAACTGCTTGGTTTAGTTGGCGTAACTGGGCTTCAGTGACACTAAATTCTTTCAGTAGGGACAATCTCCAGGTGACTGTAGCCGGTGGTACAGAGCGCATGGTTTTTAGCAGTTCATGGCGCAGGTGGCGGGGAATCCGGGGTAAGGATGCTAAAAATGGTAATAAACCTAGTGCGCCAATCTCATAACAACTTTCAGGAACGAAGTTAGTCAGTTGGGATGTCCAAACCAACCAAGGGCGCAGATGAAAGGCTGATGCTGGGTTAATTAAGATAATTCGTTTAAATAACTGTGGTGCTTGGGTGGCTACTTTCATCGCCAAACAACCCCCAAAGGATTCACCACACAGGTAAACTGGCCTTTGTGAGCTTTTTTCTAATTCGTTATGGATTAAGTCTAAGACGTTGTTACTTAACTCCTCCCAAGTTGTCAGGTCTTGTCTGGGAATCGCCAAACATCGGACATCAAAGCCAACTTCTAATCCAGCAGTTTGCGATCGCAACAATTCACCAGTACCATCCAATCCTGGTAAATACACGAACAATGGATACTCTAGTTTGACTCGGTTGGGGGTGAGGAAACATGGCTTTAGCTCAACTTTTGGCATGGGTAAATCTAAATTCAATTTTTTGCTTTTATGATAAAATCATAACGTCTGTAGGAAAAATCACATTCAACATAACTAAAATAGTTAACATTAACTCAATTATTTGATAAATATCACATCCAGCCACTTTAAAATAACCACTAAAAAAGCATTTTTAATGTTTACTAGAAACAATAAAAACGCCATCAATTAGATATATTTTTGACATTATTCCGATTTTTAGTAACAACTTTGATTAAGTAAAGTGGCAATTTCATAATAATAGGCAAATACTTGTGTAAATAAAGCCTTCAGGACATAACAATAAATATCGGTGGAATTGTTATAACTCATACTTATTTTTGAACAAAATTTTAGATAATACCAATTTAATATAAAGATGCATAAATATTATTTAACCAGAAATCTAGTTCCCCTCCTCGCTTGCGGGGAGGGGTTAGGGGTGGGGTCGAAATAATATGCAGCCTCACAAATAATTGGTATAACCTAAACTTAATTTTTACATTTACCTAGTGTTACCCGGACAGTCTGAAGATAGAAATTTTTCTTCATAGAGGTAGTTGTATTTCTGAAATTTAAATTTATGTAATCACCATTACAATTAATCTAATGAAACGTATTAGAAAATATTATCATCCGTTAAATTATGTCTATAAATTCGCAAAAAAAATGATTCATACACATTAGTAAGCAATTCTTAGCATCCAAAATTTGCTAGTATTAATTTACTGCTTGTCAAACAAGTAGTAATATTATATGATTGCGAAAATTTGACAGTAAAAGTAAGAGCAAAAACACCTTAATAATTTATTTTTTTATTCTGTATGAATTTAGTAGATACACCAAAAAAAACATTTGCATTGACAACACCCTTGTATTATGTGAACGACGTTCCTCACGTCGGTAGTGCTTACACCACAATGGCCGCAGACGTAGTGTCCCGGTTTCAGAAACTGTTAGGTAATCAGGTATTGTTAATTACAGGTACAGATGAACATGGGCAAAAAATTCAGCGTTCAGCAGAGAGTTTAGGCAAAGCACCACAACAATTCTGTGATGAAATTGTCCCCAGTTTTATGAGCCTCTGGGAGTTATTAAATATTCAATATGACCGCTTTAGTCGGACTACAGCCCCTCGTCACGCAGTCATTGTCAAAGAATTTTTCCAGAGATTATGGGAAGCCGGCGACATCTACTTAGGACAACAAAAAGGCTGGTATTGTGTCTCGTGTGAAGAGTTTAAAGAAGAACGAGAATTATTAGAAGGACATCGCTGCCCCATTCATACTAACAAGGAAGTAGAATGGCGTGACGAACAAAACTACTTCTTCCGCCTCTCGAAATATCAAACCCAACTAGAAGAGTTATACAAGTCTCAACCAGATTTCATTCAGCCAGAAAGCCGACGTAATGAAGTTTTAAGCTTTATCAATCAAGGGTTGCAAGATTTTTCCATTTCACGGGTAAATTTAGAATGGGGTTTTCCAGTCCCAGTTGATCCCAAGCACACCCTTTATGTCTGGTTTGATGCCTTACTAGCTTACCTCACAGCATTACTAGAACCAGAGGCAGAGCCAACCTTAGCCAACGCCTTAGAAACTTGGTGGCCGATTAACTTACATCTCATTGGTAAAGATATCCTCCGCTTCCATGCAATTTCCTGGCCAGCCATGTTGTTTTCAGCTGGTTTACCCCTACCAGAAAGATTATTTGTGCATGGTTTTCTGACTAAAGATGGCCACAAAATGGGTAAGTCTCAGGGTAACACCCTCGATCCCGTAGCACTAGTTCACAGTTATGGTAGTGATGCAGTTCGTTATTACTTCCTTAAGGAAATCGAATTTGGTAAAGATGGCGATTTTAATGAAGTTAGATTCATTAACGTTTTAAATGCAGATTTGGCCAATGACTTAGGTAATTTGCTAAATCGCACCTTAAATATGGTGAAGAAGTACTGTGCTGGTGATGGACTTGCAATTGCAAATGAAGCCATTAATGATCAAAATCCTTTGAAATCCATTGGTTTAGGTCTAGGAGACAAGGTAAAACAAGCATATCAAGCCCTAGCTTTTAATCAAGCCTGTGAAGCTACCCTGATGCTAGTCAGAACTAGTAATAAGTTTATTGATGAACAAGCCCCTTGGTCACTATATAAACAAGGAAAGCAGCAGGAAGTGGAAATAGTTCTGTACGCAGTTCTAGAATCTGTGAGATTAGCCGCTTATCTTCTTTCCCCAGTCATTCCCAATATCAGTACAGCCATTTATCAGCAACTGGGCTTTGGAATTGACTTTAATGATCCCATTAACACTGCAATGCTTGCTCCTTTTACCACCCATGCACACTGGGGAATACTAACTAGTGAACAATCCTTGGGTAAACCCCAACCCGTCTTTAAGCGCATAGAAATTGCTAAAAACGATTAATCTTGTGAATTTTTGCTATTTTTTCAACTCTGTTCAATTTCTTAATTTTCTCAAAAAACTCACCGGGGCTGAATTTATTAGCTCCGAAACCTTATCATAAGCCGTTCTAACATATCTGCTTGATAATTTTGTATCAAAAATAACATGAATAATAATGAGGTATGACAACAATGTTGAATAATCTAGAAAGTGACTCCATCTTTACACCGGAACAAGTCTTAGAGAATCGAGGTCGTGTAGCTATATTCATTGATGGTTCCAATCTCTTTTATGCTGCATTGCAACTGGGAATTGAAATTGACTACACAAAGCTACTATGTCGATTAACTGGCGGTTCTAGACTATTGCGAGCTTTCTTTTATACTGGTGTAGACCGGACAAATGAAAAGCAGCAAGGGTTTCTGTTATGGATGCGTCGCAATGGCTACCGAGTGATTGCTAAGGATTTAGTCCAGTTACCTGATGGCTCTAAAAAAGCCAACCTGGATGTAGAAATTGCCGTAGATATGATGGCTTTGGTAGATTCTTATGATACCGCAGTTTTAGTCAGTGGTGATGGAGATTTGGCTTATGCAGTCAATTCAGTCAGCTATCGTGGTGTGCGGGTAGAGGTTGTGAGTTTGCGCTCTATGACCAGCGATAGTTTAATCAATGTGAGCGATCGCTATATTGACTTAGAAGCCATCAAAGAAGATATCCAAAAAAACCCGCGCCAAAGTTACCCATATCGTCCTCTATCCAGCATGGGTTTTCTGGAAGATATCAGTGAAGCTGATCAACAGTTAGAAATCCAAGATTAGTAATGAATTATCCAAAATGCAGGCAGAAACAGAGAGTAACTTGTGCTAAAAAAGTGCAAATTAATCAAAATTTATTCCGATTCTTTTCCTTAAAATCTCTGAGTTCTTTACAATTGAAAGCAAATTGCTTTTATCTGCCTGTAACTTGTTTATTACTAATAGGATTAGCTGCTTGTGGGGGTACATCCCCCATCGATTCTCCATCGAATGAGGCTGATTCATCCCCTCAAGAAAGCAATTTGACCTTTTTTGATGTGACTTTAGAGCAAGCAGACGAAGTAGGAAGACCTGTTTGGAAAGTCCGATCTAAAAAGGCAATATATACTAAAGAAAAACAACTTGGTCAAGCGGAAAATCCCGTTGGTGAATTATACCAAGATGGTAAACCAATTTATCAAATACAAGCCGAAACAGCAGATATTGTCCAGGATGGACAGAAGCTATTTCTGAAAGGAAAAATTGTGGCAACAGATCCTGTAAATGGGATTGTATTAAGAGGAAATGAATTAGAATGGTTGCCTCAAGAAGATTTATTAATAGTCCGTAATCAACTAAATGGCACTCATAAACAACTCCAAGCAGTAGCTCAAGAAGCACGAGTTAAAACCCGCGAACAGCGCATAGAATTTTCTGGTGGCGTAGTCGCCCAATCTGTTGATCCCCAAATGCAAATGCGAACAGAGCATTTAATTTGGCATATTGAAGAAGAAAAATTAATTAGCGATCGCCCTATAGAAATTGACCGTTACAATAATAATCAAATTACCGACCGTGGTAAAGGCGACGCGGCCGAAGTGAACTTAAAAACTAAAATTGCTACTATCCAAAAAAATGCCCAGTTAGAATTAGTAGATCCACCCACGCAAATAGCCAGTGAGTCGATGACCTGGGACATGAGCGCAGAAACTGTGAAGACAAATTCCCCAATTAAAATCGTTCAGCGTGCCGAAAATGTAACTGTCACCGCCAATCAAGGCGAAATGAAAATACAGCAAAAAATTGTGAATTTAAGTGGAAATGTTAATGCTGTAGGTCAACGTAGTCAAAGCCTCAAATCTAATCAACTAACTTGGTATTTGGACAAGAAATTATTAGAAGCTCAAGGCAATATTGTTTACAACCAAATTGACCCACCAATCAATTTTACAGGTGAAACAGCCGTTGGTAATCTGCAAACAGAAGACATTATTGTCAAAAGCGGTCAATCTGGCGGTAGAGTAGTCACTGAAATTATTCCTCAAGATTTAGGGATTCGTAATTAGGGAGTGGGGAGTGGGGGGAAAGAGGCAGGGGAGCAGGGAGCAGGGAGCAGGGGGGAAAGAGGTAGGGGGGAAAGAGGCAGGGGAGGGGAGCAGGGGGGAAAGAGACAGGGGGGAAAGAGACAGGGGGGAAAAATTCCCAATACCCAAATTCCAAATTACGAATTACGAATTACAAATTAGTTTTATTCGCGCTAAACAAAATTTCATTCCGACTAGCTGCACCCAATTCCGGTGCAAAATATTTAGGAGATTGGGGAGTAATAGCATGAGCAATATTAGGATCGACTTCTAACTTTTCTACAAGAGACTGTAAAAGTCGGTCTTGACTAGCGCGGAAACCAGGAATTTGTGGGCCACGGTTAATAATAGCAAACCACACCAAACCGCGATCGCGTGTAGGAATTACCCCAGCCAAAGCACTTACCTCACGCAAAGTACCAGTTTTCATCACAGTCGCATAAGGCATATTTCTATATTGCATCGTTCCTCGACGGTCAAAACCAGAAGTAGGAAACAAATCAGCGACATTAATTTTCTGAGCGGTTGCTTCCCGTTGAATTGCCATTAACATCGCACAAGCCGCCCTGGGAGAAATGCGATTATCTACCCCTAATCCAGAACCATTAATTAATTGAATTTCCGCCTCCGGAACTCCAGCCAACTTAGCAGCTTGGGATTGCATAATAGCCGCTCCTCCTAGAGATTCCGCCAACATTTCAGACATAAAATTATTACTGAAAATGTTCATTTCCTTAATCAGTTGCTGCAAAGTTAAAGAACGGCGACGCAGCAGTAAAGTTTGTTGGGGATTCGGTTGAGAGACTAATTTTACACCACCTGCAATCACAACTTGGGGTTTAGCTGTTCCCTGCCGCATAATTGCATAGCTGTAATTGGCTGGACGAGTCCAAGTGGTGTGATTGAATGCTTGCTTGAGCATCTGACCAGCTAACATGGGATTTGGTTCAAAATTCATGGCGAAATTGTCTGTAACCAACAAATTCCCCTTAACTTCCTTAATACCCATTTTATTTAAAGTATTACCCAGGGCGATCGCTTCTTCCCACACAAACAGAGGATCACCACCACCAGTAATCACCAAATCACCCTGCAATACCCCGTTAACTATGGGTCCTGTAGTGCTGACCAAAGTTTCAAATTGGTGATTTGGCCCCCAAGTTTTTAAAGCCACTAGAGAAGTAGCAATTTTAGTTAAAGAAGCAGCAGGAAGAGGCGTAGTCCCTTGATGATTCGCCATCAAAATCGGTCCTGACTGTAACCAAATACCTTGACTTTCGGTTAAATTTTCCGTTACCAACTTTGATTTGATCAGAGCTTGTAAATATTCTTCTACAGTAGTGGCTCCAGAGGGATTGGGGTCAGGGGCGAGAACTAAGCCAGGACTAGTCTGCGAAGCTAATGTCTGTAGAGCTTGTGCAGGCTTAATTTGGACTCCAGCCATTTCCAGCCACAGAGAAACTAAACCTGAACCCAATAATTCCAGCATATTGATTCCCCTATACGTCTATTGAGCTAATATACAGGCTTTTTTTAGATCATCAGCATTCAGCAACCATAACTGCTGTGTTTCTAGCTAGCTCAATTAGAAAAGTAGAGGGTGGAAACACCACCCCTAATAGTTATTTTCTTTCAGGATGTGGCTTTTCTTCCACTGAAAGCCGACCCATCTGATTAATAACCGCAATCATTTGATATAAACGACCCAAATCACGTTGGTTAAAGTATAAAACCAGGCGGGGTAGTTCCGTTGTTTCATCTTGGTTTTCTTGGGGTAAAGCCTGACTTTTGCTAATTTTCCCTTTTACCAGAATGTCGCTAAACTTAGCATTTAAATCATCCACCGCCGCATCTGATAAATCTGACGATAGACGAATCACCAATTGATCACCTACGTAGCGGCTAGAGTGATAAACCTGATAAAAACCAGTAATTGCATTACAAGCTACTTCTAGGTTGTCTGTAATTGTGTAAAGGCTGGGATCTTCAGGACTCACAAGACCTTTTTTGATCAGTTGTTGATCAATATATTCGCTCCAAGACCGCCAGTAATCGCCACCTGGATGATCAATTAACACCACAGGAACAGGGCCAAACTTACCCGTCTGGCTTAAAGTCATACACTCAAAGGCTTCATCTTGAGTTCCAAAACCTCCTGGAAATAAAGCCACAGCATCACTTTCTTTGAGGAGGAACAGTTTGCGAGTGAAGAAATATTTAAAATGAATCAGCTTAGGATCACCCTCAATAAATGGGTTCGCTTGCTGCTCAAACGGTAACTGAATATTTAAGCCAAAGGAATTTTCTCGTCCAGCACCTTCATTTCCCGCCTGCATGATACCGCCACCGCCGCCTGTCATCACCATAAATCCTAATTGAGAAACGGCGCGAGATAATTGCAAAGCCATTTGATACTCTGGTGTTGCTGGCGATATCCGAGCTGAACCAAAGATAGTGACTTTGCGGACGTGTCGGTATTCATAAAATAGATGGAAACCTAGTTCCATATCTGCTAAAGCAGATGACAAGATTTTCCAGTCAAGACGTTCAATCTCACTCTCAGCCAGACGCACTATAGTAGCTAGTGCTTGCTGAATCAGTTGCCGATTTTTTAATGTCGGTAAACGATCAAATAGTTCAGCAATATCTGCCTGGAGGGTCTCTAATGTTTCAAAGGACGCAGATGAGGTCATGAAAACTGTCGCTACAATGGCATTACATTTTATCTAATTATGTAGTGCAGTTTATCACCGCTTTCCAGACTCCTGATGCTGGATGAAATTCTTACCACAAAAAAGTTTTTTTGAGACGCGAGTTGTCGCGCCTCACAAACTTATGAACAAAGATTGAGCTAAATCTAAAGCAAACGGCAGACTCAAAAGGATTTTGCTACCGATTGAGGCTCAAAGATATTTTTCCAAAGTGTTAGCTAATGTAGTTTTAGGTACTGCACCAACTACCATGTCTACCTTTTGCCCATCTTTAAAAATCATTAAAGTAGGGATACTGCGGATACCGTACTGACTAGCCACTTGAGGATTTTCATCAGTATTAACTTTCACTACTTTAATTTGACCTTCGTACTGGCCGGCGATTTCCTCGACGACAGGAGCTACCATGCGGCAGGGACCACACCAGGGGGCCCAGAAGTCCACTAAAACTGGTACATCGCTATCGAGTACTTCTTCCTTAAAACTAGAATCTGTAACTTGTGCGGCTGCTGACATTCCTATAAACCTTTGGCAATTATATTTCTGACTTTGGTGAAAATTCTACCATAGCAAAAACAGCAACTTAGAAGTCAAGAATGTACATTTGCAACGAAACTAAAGAAATTATGCACAAATATAAGGAACCGCCCGAACAATAGTCCGGGCGGAGTGTGGTGTGAGGAGTGAACGGAAACATGAGTCTCCGCTATCTCTATTGTAGGCGACATATCGGATTTTTCCAGAGATTGTTTGTAAGTCTGGAAAAAATTTTCTGCATGGTAAGAATTTGTACTTGGGGCATAGGGCATAGTAAAAAATTTATTTTATTTATTATTTAGTGCCTATTCCCCATTTTCTATTTACCCATGCCTAATTGTTGAGCTTTTTGGTATACTTTGCCTTCGGTTAGTAGGGAAGGAGCAATTACTACTTCCACTTGCTGCATTTCTTTGATGTTTTTGGCTCCTAATGTCCCCATGCTAGTTTTTAAGGCTCCCACAAGATTATGAGTGCCGTCATCTAGTCCCGCCGGACCGATGAGTATTTGCTCTAGGCTGCCGGTTGTACCCACGCTAATGCGAGTCCCACGGGGCAGTACGGGGCTAGGAGTTGCCATACCCCAATGATAACCTCGGCCTGGAGCTTCGGCGGCTCTGGCGAAGGGTGAACCAATCATGACGCTATCTGCACCACAGGCGATGCATTTACAAATGTCGCCACCTGTAATTAAACCGCCATCGGCAATGATGGGAATGTAGTTACCAGTTTCTTGATAATAATCATCTCTGGCGGCGGCACAATCGGCGATCGCAGTTGCTTGTGGTATACCTACACCTAAAACACCACGGGAGGTACAAGCTGCACCAGGGCCAATTCCCACTAATACCGCAGCCGCCCCAGCTTTCAATAAGTTCAAGGTGACTTCATAAGTTACGCAGTTCCCTAAAGCCACTGGTATAGGCATAGAGCGGCAAAATTCCGCTAAATCTAGGGGAACTATGGAATCTGGAGATAAATGTGCTGTAGAGACTACTGTCGCCTGCACAAAGAATAAATCTGCTCCCGCTTTTGCCACTACCTCACCATATTTACTGGCGGCGGCTGGGGTAGCACTGACTGCGGCTATGCCACCTTGCTGCTTAATTTCCTGAATACGTTTTTCAATTAATTCCGGTTTTATGGGTTCGGCATAGAGTTCTTGCATCAGGGAAACAAATTCAGTTTTCCCCACAGAGGCAATGCGATCTAAAATCGGTTCTGGGTCTGCATAGCGAGTTTGGATACCTTCAAGGTTGATGACTCCTAATGCCCCTAATTTTGATAAATGTACAGCCATCTTGACATCGACTACGCCATCCATTGCACTGGCAATGATGGGGATTTCTCGCTCAATATTGCCTATAGTCCACTTAGTATCTGCCAGACTCGGATCGAGTGTTCTGTTACCAGGGACTAGAGCAATTTCATCAATTCCATAAGCTCTACGAGCTTTTTTTCCCCGCCCAAGTTGAATTTCCACGCTTTAACTTTTCTCAAATCTGTTTAAGCTAGGGTATCAAATTGTGAGGAGGTTTGGAGCGTTTTTTTTCCTTAGTAACGACTAATTTTTAAAAGATAAGAGTCTGGTAGAAATGATTAACCAACTTCGCTGTTGTTTTGGCTGTTGTTTGATGTTGGTTTTTTAGCTAAGGCAAAATTGCTATCTGTGTCAGTTATAACTGGGTTATCGTTACGGACTAATTGGCTAACTTGACCAATTAATTCACCTAATTTTCCATCCTCAAGCAAGGTATTGATTAAGGATAACCCACTGGTAGAAAGCATTAATTTGTTAATATCTTGACTGCCATTACTGCCGTTAGCACCAGGGAATGAGTAAATACGGGTATCTCCTAAAACCCCTGCTTGTGGGGCGAGGGCTGTAAGAATTTCTGGGAGTTTATCGGCTACAGCTGGCCACATTGTGGTGAGGATTTTGGCTGAGAGGTTGGCGTTACTAATGGTATTTTCGGCGGCAATTTTCACTTTTAGGGCTTCGGCTTCTGCTAAAACTTGGTCGCGGTGGGCTGCGGCTAGGATACGAATGGACTCGGCTTCTAATTCTGCGGCTTGTTGGGCGATTTCTGCTTGACGGCGACGGCGGAAGGCATCAATTTCTACGACGTTGCGATCGCTGATGCTGCGTTGTTCGGCTTCTCTTTCGGCGGAAATGGTGGACAAACGTTTGTCACGTTCAGCTTTTTCGATGTCACCTGCTGTGCGTACTGCTTCTTGGGCTTTGGCTTGTTCGGCTTGGGCGAGAAAGCTTTCACGTTTTTTGGCAGAAATAGCAATTTCTAAATCTTCTTGAGCAATTCTGGCGAGTTTTTCTGACTCGACTATCTCCATTTCGGCTTTCAGTTTGCCGGCTTCTACTTTATGTTTGCGAGAAATTTCGGCAATTTCGGCTTCTTGTTGTTGTAAGGCTTGGGACACTTTTAAATGTTTATTCCGTTCTTCTAAAGCAATATCGGCTTCAATTTGGCTTTGTTGCAAGGATAATTTTTTGCGGATTTCTTCCTTGGTACTGTTTTGGTTCTAATTGACTTGTGGGAATTTCCGATAGGGGAATAGTTGGTAATGACTGGATAAAAGTTAACCAATATAGCATGATTTTGCCCCCTGATTCTTGATGTTTAATTTGTATGTCTGGAATTAGCTAACCAAGTTGCTTCATCTGGGGTATCTTTGGCGATTACCAGATAGCTTTGCTGTTTATTGTCAATGACAATCACTTGATCACCTCTTTGGGGTGCAATGGTTGCCCATTCTGGTAAAGCAGCACTGATGGTGAGAAAATTATGTTTGGTATCTAGTACATCTACTTGACCAATTTTCCCTTCTTTTTCGCTGGGAATATAAAAGGATGTCACAGTACCTTCACAACCAATTAGGCGATCGCTACTGGCATCTTCACTAAATTCAGCGAAAATTTTACCCATTATTTCAGCGATGAATCTTCCCAGAATTAAGCTGAGAATTAAGGAAATTAAGAATATAGCACCACCCAAAAAAGCACTCAGATCTTCATTGAAGTTAATTGCTAAACTAGTTAATATCAGTCCAAAAATACCCCAAAAACTGAGGTCTATTGCTAGTAATAAAATGAGTGGTGCTTTTCCAATTCCTACCCATCCCAAAAATTGCCCAAAGCTCAATTCCCCATCAGCATCTGCATCAAATTCGGCATCTGCATCTGCATCTCCGTCTCCCCCACCGGAAACGATGATAAATAAAAATAGAAATACTCCCATCCCCAGGAATATCCAATAAGCTAAGTTAGCGGGGTTAAACAGCATAAGATGTTCGGTGATATGTTTCCTAATCTGCTCAGGATGACTAATGTAGGAATTGTTGTAGACAACTACAACTCAGTCAAAGGAGATTTCGGAAATATCTAAATTTATCGGCGGGTAATTATTCTTAATTTAAGTTGTATTAAGTTGTAGATTAAATTTTTGGGAAAGTTTTAACTTTCCCAAGGTCATACATTTGATAATTTGCAGTTAATTTTTATTTAAACAGGACTTACGAAAAATTATGAAAAAACGAACCGCAAAGGACACAAAGGACACGTTCGCGTAGCGTGCCGAAGGCATAGTCAAGAGGGTTTCAGAGAGTTCTTGCGTAAGTCCTATCTTTTTTACTATTTCTAATTAAAAAGTTAAATAATTTCTGATTATAGTAACCGCCCAGGAGGTCACACACCAACAGGTAGGGGGTAGGGGGAAAAGATTGTAACTTCCCAATCCCCAATCCCCAATCCCCAGAGACATACAGCTGGGACTGGGAGGACGGAAAATTTTCCTCTTTAAGTTTTAACCATTCAGGAGCTAGAATTGTTACAATTCTTTCAGATTTGATATTGAAGCCTTGATCCAATCTGAAACCTTAGAACTACTCGAATGGCATCGCCTTTGCCAGCATCTTTCCACATTTGCGGCAACTAAGCTAGGGGCGATCGCATCACTTCATCTGAAAATACCTGCATCCCAAGCAGCAAGTACGCATTTGTTAGCCCAGACTAAGGAAGTTTACCAACTGGAAATTCAATTGACAACGGGACTGTCATTTGATGGGATTCAGGATATTGGTGATGCTTTAGAACGGGCGGAACTGAGTGGGATTTTAGCAGGGGACGAACTCCTGGCGATCGCCACCACTTTGGCTGGGGCGAGAAATTTACGCCGTGTTATTGATAATCAAGAGAATTTAACGGTATTAACGGAATTAGTCGCTGATTTGCGGACTTATCCGGAACTAGAGCAAGAAATCCACCGATGTATAGATGAACGAGGTCAAGTCACCGACCGGGCTAGTCAAAAACTGGGAGAAATTCGCACTGAACTACGGAAAACACGCAGTCAAATTACCCAAAAACTACAAAATATTTTACAAGTTAAATCGAATGCAGTTCAAGAACAGTTAATTACTCAACGGGGCGATCGCTATGTTATCCCTGTAAAAGCACCCCAAAAAGATGCCATTCCCGGCATTGTTCATGATACTTCTACCAGTGGCGCGACTCTGTATGTAGAACCTAATTCTATAGTGCCGTGGGGTAATCAACTCCGGCAAACTCTGAGAAGAGAACAAGCAGAAGAGGAAGCAATTCGCCGGAAATTAACCCAGCAAGTGGCAGAAGTCAAGGCAGATTTGGAACGGTTGTTAGCAATTGTGACAACTTTGGATTTAGCCACCGCCAGAGCCAGGTATAGTTTTTGGTTAGGTGCTAATCCTCCCAGATTTATCAACCGGGAAGATAATGAAATCATTACCCTGCGGCAATTACGCCATCCTCTGTTAGTTTGGCAACAGCAACATGAACATGGTCAAGCTGTAGTACCGGTGGATTTATTAATCAGTCCCCATCTGCGGGTAGTGACGATTACGGGGCCGAATACCGGGGGTAAAACAGTCAGTTTAAAAACCTTAGCTTTAGCAGCGTTAATGGCTAAGGTGGGGTTATTTGTTCCCGCCCGTGAACCTGTGGAAATACCTTGGTTTGACCAGGTGTTGGCTGATATTGGCGATGAACAATCTTTACAGCAAAGTTTATCGACTTTTTCGGGACATATTCGCCGCATTAGTCGGATTTTGCAGGCGTTGGATCAGGGGGGAACGGGGACTGGGGAACAGGGACTGGGGAACGGGGAAGAAGAAGTTAGCAAGATGAAATCCTTGGTATTACTGGATGAAGTCGGGGCGGGAACTGATCCAGTGGAAGGTAGTGCATTAGCGATCGCCTTGCTGCAATATCTGGCTAATCATGCCCAGCTAACCATTGCTACAACTCACTTTGGTGAATTGAAAGCCCTGAAATATGAAGACCAGCGCTTTGAAAATGCTTCTGTAGAATTTGATGAAAGTACACTTTCCCCTACCTATCGTTTACTGTGGGGGATTCCGGGACGTTCTAATGCTTTGACAATTGCACGCCGTTTGGGTTTAAAGCCAGAAGTGGTGGAACAGGCAAAAACCCAAGTGGGAGGAACCACAGACGAAGTTAACCAGGTGATTGCTGGGTTAGAAGCACAACGCCGCCGTCAAGAAACTAAAGCTGCGGAAGCTCAAAGTTTGTTGCAGCAAGCGGAACGGTTATACAAGGAAGTGTCGGCAAAATCTGAAGCTTTGCAGGAACGGGAAAAGGCTTTACGGGCTGATCAGGAACTAGCAGTACAGCAAGCGATCGCCGCCGCTAAGGGTGAAATTGCCCAAGTAATTCGGCGTTTGCAAAAAGGCACACCAAAAGCCCAAGATGCCCAAACAGCTACGGAGGCGTTAAATAAAATTTCCCAAAAATATCAGCCAGTAGTAGCACCGAAGCCAAAAGTGGGGTTTATGCCCAAAGTAGGCGATCGCGTCCGGCTTTCCCAGTTTGGGCAAACAGCAGAAGTTTTAACCGCCCCTGATGCTGAAGGTCAATTCAGTGTGCGGTTTGGGATTATGAAAATGACTGTCAAGCTACAAGACATCGAATCTTTAGATGGTCAAAAACCAGAACCAGTTGTTAAACAAAAACCAGCCCCAGTCAAGCCTCCGGAAGAAAGCGCCCCCGCTATTCGCACCTCTCGGAATACAGTAGATTTGCGTGGTAAACGGGTTGCTGATTCTGAAATAATTTTAGATAAAGCCATTTCGGAAGCCATAGGCCCCTTGTGGATTATTCATGGACATGGAACTGGGAAGTTGCGCCAAGGAGTTCACGAGTTTTTACGCCACCACCCCAGAATTAGCCACCATGAACCAGCAGAACAGGCAGATGGCGGGACTGGTGTGACTATTGCTCATGTTAAATGATGCAGCAGCCATAAATATACCCAGAAAAGATAGAATTTGGTAGGAACTGGATCAATTTTGTCAAGCAAATTGGTTGAAAATTTATTTTCATCTAGTAGAGTAAGACAAAGACTATTGCTGTTGACCAAAATAAGCAAAGCTTGCGGCAGCTTCTAGCTAATAGCGATGGGAAACCAACCTGAATCTTTAAGAGTCGGTTTCAAAATGGGTAACAGCAACAGCCCCTACAGCCTGATCACCTATGCTAAAAGTTATGCACTCGGCCGCCAACTCAGCCACACCAAATCCTCAGTGGGCAGATTTAATTAGCCTTCCCACCCCAAACACAGTTCAGTGGGACAACATCAAAACCCAGTTAGACTTAGTGCTGTTGGTGTTAGAAACTTTGACGGGTATTGGTTCCGAGGCTATGCTGTCTGCGGCAACCGACCTGAATTTAGAGTCAAGAGTGCCAGACCGGGTAGCTTTATGGCGATTGCGTCAGTCTAATCCCTTACGCAAAGGACAAGGTGGGCGAAAAAAGCTAGATGTAGAAGAAGCGCGATCGCTGGTTCTCATTACCTGCTACCTCGCCAAACAGCATCAGGAGTTGATTCGCCGTGCTGTTGGTCTACTAGAACAAATGGCGGAAAACAAGCGGGAACCTCATCAGTCTGCCTTACTTGGAGATTATATCGATGCTTTCTGCAATACCTACCAAGAACGGATGGAAGAAGACGACCAAATAACCACGGATCTACTCACCCACTTGGCACTAAAACTGCTTGTAGATTTGCTGTTTTACAGTGCGCCTGGTGGACACCGCCGCCTCTGGTTAGCACTCATCGACAGTTCTGCCAAATTTTAGATAATCGTCTCTTTCGCCGTTTTTGCTATGCCACCATTGAATTCTGTTATTAGACGCTACACGCCTCCCACTTGTACCTTAGAAATCTGGGCGCAAAGTTCACCGTTATCTCATTTGATGGGAAAAACTGTGATCAAGCAGCTGACCTTTGAACTGTACTTTGACGCGCCCCAATTACCAGAAGAAAGTAAAATATTGATTCGGGGCGATCGCGATCAACTAGAAATTTTGTGTGATGTTGTCACCAACTACGTGCAAGATTTTCTACAACAGCCGGCTGATAACTTTTGGCTGAATATTTCTGAACCCCAGGACTCTAGTAAAGTTTCTCATGATTCTCAGTTCACAGATTTTCAGCAAAATTCACTCCCCAGCCCCAATAATCTCAAATCTTTTAGCTCTCAAAGATCACAGAGCAAAATTTACTTAGAACCAGGGAATTATTTAACTCATAA
Source organism: Nodularia chucula CCY0103 (assembly GCF_963923915.1). NCBI lineage: Bacteria > Bacillati > Cyanobacteriota > Cyanophyceae > Nostocales > Nodulariaceae > Nodularia > Nodularia chucula. Next base: position 23,065 of record NZ_CAWUOL010000035.1, read on the forward strand.
TCTGTTTCTTGGCCCCCTGGCTAACCCCACATCTGGTGCTGTAATTCAACTTAGTTTGCTGCAAATATTTGATTTAGCAACTGCTTTAGATGCATACTCTGCTGATGTGATGGCGTTACCAAATCTCAATCATCAACATCAAGTTCTGCGCTTTCCAGCTTGGGCTTCTATTGCCGCAGTCATGGTTTTAAGTGTAGGTTTACTACCAGCAACTTGGCATCTGGCTAAAAATAACAGAGACAATCAGCAACAAATAGCCACAACATCAGAGCCAGAAAAGTTGACAACGGCCTTAGAACCCTCGCCTTCTTTAGAAACGCCCCCATTACCACCCGGATTGACACCGCAGGCACCTTTAGAATCAACACCTCAAACCCCCATTGCTGCTTTCCCACAAACGCCCTTAGCAGCATCTAATTCTAGCCTGTTTACTCCTTCCTCTTCGCCGCTACCATCTTTAGAAGATCCACTGTTTATCTCGGAATCCAAAATTCCAGATATAGAAACGAATCTCTCAACTGCTAGAATCCCCCCCACATTTTCTATTCAGCCAGACTTCACAGCCTCAATTGCAGGGACTGAAAATTTACCCCAAAGGCGGTCTTTACCACCTCACCTATCTACTAATAGAGACTCATTATCTCAACTCTCATCACCTCCCTTGTCTCCCTCCATTACTTCTAGTAACGGTGTTAGGCAGAGTTCTTTACCTTCTGAATCATTACTCACACTACCTCCCACGTCAGGAAGTATAAATTCTTCTGGAAATATGGGGACTGAGGCAGATTCATCAGTTAGCAGAACCACAGGACAACCTGCAACATCTGAAACCGTTGCTGCTGGTAGCAGCTTGTTTGACACACCCCAAGTAGCTGAAGCTAGAGCCGTATTCCAAAAACGCTGGCAGCCACCTAGTGGATTTACAGAAACTTTAGAGTATAGTTTGATTGTGAATGCTGATGGTACAATTGAGAGGATTTATCCTATAAATCAGGCTGCAAGAATATTTTTCGATGGTGCAGGCATACCCGAAATTGGTCAACCCTTTGTTTCTGCCAATCGCAATGGAGAAAATGTCAGGATTCGAGTGGTTCTCAGTCCTGATGGTAAAGTTCAAACATTGCCGGAAAATTAATTAGTCGTGATAAATGTGTATCAGGTAGGGATGTTGATCTCCACCTGATACTTAAAGACGTATGTAGGGTTTTTGATGACGGTTTGTTAACGGGGTTGTTTGTTTTTTAATTTTTGCTTTTTACGTCGCCGTTCAGCAGTAGATACTGCTTTTTCCACTGGATAGCCGGCAATAGGTATGGCTTGATATTTACGCTCTTCTTCTAAGTTTTTTAGTTCAGTGTAATCAACCCAATGGATGCAATCAACAGGACAAGTATCGATAGCTTCTTGGATGACCTCCTCTCCATCTCCATCTTGGCGAATCACGCGCGATCGCCCATAATCTGGTTCAATGTAGAAGGTATTACGCGCCACATGAGCGCAGTGTAAGCAGCCAATACAGGTGATTTCATCCACATAAACACCCTTTTGACGTTCAATACCACCCAATTCCGGCTCTAAACCAGAGCGTTCTAGGTCATCTCGTAAGAAACCGCCTAACTCTGGTTCCACACCGGAACGATTATTTTCTTCTTCTGACGGCGACGGCAGAAAATCAGCCATTACGCACTCCAGCGTTGTACAACTAAGCGAATTGATCCATCGGGATTTTTTTGTTGTTCCGCAACTTCAAAGCCTGCACGAGCCGTTTCTTTCACCACGGTTTGGTAAGCATAGCGTTGGGTTACTTGGCGTAAAAACCCATCCACAGACAAGCCTTGTTGCCAATATTGTAAATCAGCCACCAACTCATATTCTTTGCCATTCCATCTAAAACCGATGTCATAGCCATTTTCCTGTTCAATAGTTACTTCGGCCGGATGAGTTTGACCGCGATAGCCACGGACTTCGCGGGGGCCAGGTTTCCAGTCGATGCCCAATTCGCTGAGAGCATCTTTTAAAGAGTCAAGGTTACGGATTTGAGTCTTAATTTGGCTAAAGTGTGACATGGCGGTTATTGATAAATGACATGAAACTTTTGAGAAAACTTACCAATCGCTGTATGTGGCTTGGGTATTGACCACAGAGGATTGTTGCACCTGAGTGGCAAAAAATTCTGAGGTTGGCTCATGACTAAGTACCAGCCCCAGTTGTGCTTCTATTGCTGCTGTAACCTCAGCGCAAGAATTGCCCACAATTCCAGTGACTGTTTCTTGTACCCGACCGTCTGGATAGATGATAAATTCTAATGTCTCCATACTTTTGGCCAACCATGATCGTACTTTTGAACTTTACTGCCGGAGCAGCAGGCTAAAAATATAGCCCAGGGAACATAGTTACTTAGATACAAACTTGCCATTTGTTAACTAATGTTCCATCTCTCAAAATATATATCTCAGAATCTTTACAAATTTTATTAATATTATAAGCACATACATCACTTATTAGTTAGTTTCTCTTAACCTTATAAAATAGTCAAGTTAACAATTTTGTTACCAGAATTAGCAATAAAAGCGCTGAAAACAAGGTATAGCAATAGTATAATCAGTTTACTGCTTCACAAAAATATACTTTTTGTTGAAAATCTCTATCATTACCATTGGATATCCACTATTATGGCTCTGGATAGTTTCAATGGCGGTAGTTGCACCCAGTGGGATTATTTCATATCTGCGCCAGGGGATGCGATCGCCCGACTGATTTTTTCACAAAATAGCTAAATGGACTGCAACTACCCTAAAAAATCTTTTGTACTGGCGAAATATTTTTGTATTCCTGCTGCGCCCAATACTTGCTTAATGGTATCGACTATATATTAATTTTAGACGATAGGCGATCGCATACCTACAGTTGTAATATTCCTGGCTTAGAGGGTGTTTGAAAAATTTGAAGCGAATATAATTTGCCAACTTAATCTTCAAAATTATCAGGTGCTTGTCCAAGATTCTTTTGTGTGGCGTGACGGATATGAAGTATACGAACTGTAGATATTTCTTGTCCTTCCACAATTGTGAAAATTATGCGGTATGAGTTACGCCCTCGACCGTAAATTATCTGGCGAATTTCTTGGCTAAAGCAATCATTTTCTCTAGCTAGAGAACACCGTTTAGGCATTTGTGATAAAGACTCAATCAATTGGAGTAAACCTGCATACCATTGACTTGCTCTACTCGCAGAAGTAACTTGAGACAAATATAAAAATGCCTTGTCAGCTTCAGCTTCAGCTACACTAGAAATTTCAATACGGTATTTCATGAATCAGCAGGCAAGTTATACTTGTGACGCTGGTCGTCAGCAAAATCATCAAATGAACGAAATCGACCCGTTTCAAAATCTTCTAATCCTTTCTGAATACCTTGAATAGCTGCTTCTGAGTCTTCCACTTCCCACTCTAAAACAGCCTCTAACAATTTCGCCGCAACAAAACTAACATCTTGTCCTTGCTGTGCAGCTTTTTCACGCAGTTGTGCTTCTAATTCTGGGCTAAGGGAAACAACTATCGCCATAATCAGATTATTTTGCAAAAGGTTTCTAAATATAATTCTATGCTAGATCGCCCAATAAAGGTATCGCTTGGGTTCAAAATTGGTTTAACATTAATAATTAGAAGTACACAAAATTACTATGGATGCTTTAATTGAAGAACTAAATGCAAAGTTAAATTACTGGCAACCAGCTATAGCAGATCAAGTTCGCCATTGTATTCTAGAAATAATGGAAATGGCAGACCAGGATGTTTTAGACATTCTCATAACTCGTACAGTAGAGCAGGAAGTTTTGGATTTGTTGGATGAACCCTAAACTTGGTGAAATTTGGCTTGCTGATTTGGGTATAGCTGCAAAAACACGCCCAGTCGTCATTTATTTATTTAATTATGGTAAGTAAAACTATGGGAGATACCGAATAGAGTGTGAGCCTGTCTCAGCAAAGTCGAACCAATTTAAGTCAGTTTTACCTATATATTGAACATGAGTTAATTTAATTTTATATTTCTTGGCTTCTTCAACAAATTGCACACCAGCATGATTGCCAATGTATAACGAATTTGTCTGAGTGTCACGTACATAAACAATAACTCGATCAACTGAACGATTTATATCAATATGCCAATCACCTGTTAAACCTGTATTATCATTACCAAACTCAAGCAATGTACCATCAGTGAAAACAACAATAATATTTTCACCAGGTTTAATAAAATCACGAGCTTTCATATTTTAATCCTCAAAAAGTAAACTATAGAGAGCAGCCGATTATTATTAGCTGTTAGTAGAAATTTACAAAACAAAGCCTGAGAAAATTTAGTAACCCCACTTGCGCGAGTTAAATTTGATTAACATAATTTATTCGTTAATCTCACGCCAAAGAGCAGATGCCTTTGCTGGATCGTCAGCTTTTACGTATGCTTGATCTGCAACTGCTCTTCGTCTTTTCCATTCTATTTCACCAGTATCAAATTTTATTAACACGCCCGTCTGTCCGTTTTTAAGCTTTCCACCACCTATAGTCGCATAACCCATACTAATTACACCAGCAAAACCCAGCAAACGCTGACGTGCTTCCTCAGCATCGGATTTATGACCAACTGACAAACTATACTGAGTATTTAAGGACGTAGCAACTAATTCTGCGACTGAAAGTCCAACAGCACTAGCTTTTTGCTGCAAAGCTGTATAAACTTCATCGCTCAGTTTCACTGTTAATACTTTGCTCATGCAAATAACCTACCTTAATAAACTTTAAATAATCATCACGTTTTATCCTCACGTTAAGAAACAGCAAATTCTGTATATTTACGAATTTCAGGAGACTTAAAACCTAAAATAATATGTGCTTTTGGTATTTCCGCAGCAACCAAATCATTAGCAATTCCCTCTTCTGTGCCATCATGTTGAATCCAGAGTTTATGGCCAATTAAATCAATATGTAATAAAGTTCCATAGATACGATAACCATTTTTCCAGCCTGACTCAACTAATAAATAACGATCATTTTTTTCATCTAACACCAGTTCAATTTGAACCTCCTCATCATTACCAAGAAAATCAGCGTAATCTTCGAGAATCTTTTTAATTATCTGACGATATTGATTAGTTAAGGAATCCATCTCACAATTACCTCCTGTTCAGTATCGAAGCTAAATAAACGAATAACACCATCTTAAATTAAAGTTTGAACAGCTTCTTCTTCAAAAACTGTTTTACAAGTGCTTTCACTCAAAGCCATCAGGAAAAATCTGGTTTGAAAATCTGAGCAACCTACACATATTTAGTATTTTCTGTCAAGTAGTAAGTGCCATAACAATTGTCATCTAAACATCACCGTCTTTATAGCCAAGCTCAAATCAGCAAAATATTCTGGTAAAAAAAAATTATTACTCAGCTAACGAACCAAGGATAATGGAGCATAATTAACCTTTATAGCCATGAGCCAACACGGTAAATTTACTATGAATACACAACCAACAAACCAACCTATCCGCGTCGGAGTCCTGGGTTTCGGTGGACTGGGACAAGCAGCCGCTAAACTCCTCTCCAGCAAAGGGGAAATGATCTTAGTGGCCGCCGCAGACCAAAAAGGCTACGCTTACTCTACTGAAGGTTTAAATACTCAAGAATGCATTAAAACCTACCAATCTCAAGGTTCAGTGGGTTATTTAGAACCAGTTGGCAGATTAAGCAATAACAGCATTCAAGATTTAATCGCTACCACTCAGCCTGTCGATGGGTATTTCCTCGCTTTACCCAACCTCCCCAATGACTTCATCCCCTCCGTCGCCCAACAATTCATTAAATCTGGTTGGCGCGGTGTGCTAGTGGATGCGATTAAGCGCACCAGTGCTGTAGAACAACTTTTGGCGATGAAAGATGAACTACAAGCCGCCGGAATTACCTATATGTCTGGATGTGGTGCGACACCAGGACTATTAACCGCCGCCGCCGCTTTAGCCGCCCAAAGCTACGCGGAAATTCACAAGGTAGAAATTACCTTTGGTGTGGGTATTGCCAATTGGGAAGCTTACCGCGCCACTGTTCGGGAAGATATTGGACATATGCCTGGTTATAGTGTAGAAACTGCTAGGGCGATGACTGATGCAGAAGTTGAAGCCTTATTAGATAAAACCAATGGCGTGCTGACTTTAGAGAATATGGAACACGCTGATGATGTGATGTTAGAATTTGCGGGCATTTGTTCACGCGATCGCGTTACAGTTGGTGGAGTCGTAGATACCCGCAACGCCAAAAAACCCCTCAGCACTAACGTTAAAGTCACAGGACGCACCTTTGAAGGTAAAATTTCTACCCATACCTTTACTTTAGGAGATGAAACCAGCATGGCGGCGAATGTTTGCGGCCCCGCCTTTGGCTATCTCAAAGCTGGTAGACAATTACACCAGCGCGGTATTTATGGCATTTTCACTGCTGCGGAAATTATGCCCCAATTTGTGAAATAAGCCACTATTAAAACCCAAAATTAGATTTCAATGTAGGTTGGGTTGACGGCTGGAAATCCAACATTTTTGTTGCTTTGTTGGGTTGCGCTGTGCTTTACCCAACCTACTTTTCTAATTTTCTTCCGCTTAGTAGCACTAACGGTTAGCCTCTAGTCCCTGTTGAATTTCCTCTTCTATTAAAAAAGAGGGTGCTTGGATAATAAATGGCAGTTCTGCCCCTACAAGACCCTTCTGGATGCGTTCTGAGGTTTCAGTAAACACCACAAATAGTGGACATATAGTATTTGCCCCATCACTCAAAATATGACTGTGACGTAAAGGCATTAGCCACTCGTAGTCTTTATCCAGCAACACTTGAGTTTTGCGCCAACGCCCCAATAAATCAGAAAAATCTTCATGGGGACGATGAATAAACAGTAAAATTTCTACTCCAGTTTTGATTTTCCATTCTGGATCACACATAATCATTGCTATATCACAGGGTAAGCAAGTTATCTGTGTATCGGTTGTGGCATTACCACGGAAACGCACAATGGGTAGAGGAATAGTAATCAGACTTTCATCGGGACGACGCAGACTCGGAATCATTTCTAAGTAAGGTCGGTGTTGCTTGAGTAAGGCGATCGCAGCTAAATTATTGCTATACTCTGCCAAACTAGCTTCATAGTGAGATTTTTTCACAGCCATGATTTATCTACTAATTCGTAATATTTCCTCTGGCTAAACCACGCAAACGCAATTATTAATTACAACAGTTATGTAGAGTTAGGAATCAAAATTTTGAACTCCTAACTCATCAATCATTAAATCTAACCACTTAGCCAATTTATTTAAAGCTCTTCAAACACTTTAAACATCGGCAAATACATCGCCAGCAAAATTGTTCCTACCATACCCCCCAAAACCACAATCATCACTGGTTCTAAAATACTCGTCAGTGCTTTAACAGCCTGTTCCACTTCATCTTCATAAAAATCTGCAACTTTCATCAACATCGAATCTAATTCACCAGTTTCTTCACCAATACTCATCATCTGAATTGCCATCATCGGAAACACTTTATCTTTTTGCAAAGCCACGCTAATCACACCTCCTTGTTGAATTTCTAAACGGGCTGCATCTATAGCGTTAGCAATCACTTGGTTTCCTGATGTATCCCGGACAATTTCTAAGCAGGTTAGAATTGGCACACCTGAACGAGTTAGAGCGCCGAAAGTCCGACTAAAGCGAGCCACTGCTGATTTTTGAATCAAATCACCAAACAAAGGTAGTTTTAAAGAAAGGCTGTCAATATTTATGCGGCCAACAGGTGTTTTGTAGTATTGCTGATAAGCAATACGAAATGCGATCAAACTACCAACAACCGCTAAAGACCACCAACTTCTTAAGACTGCACTACACCACATCAGAAATCGCGTCAAAGCCGGTAATTCTATCCCCAAATCTGAGAAAATTGTCGCAAAAATGGGATTTAGAAAAACAGTCATCCCGACAAAGATAGTAACTGCTATAAAACCCACAACCACTGGATAAGACAATGCTGATTTAATTTGGTTTTGTAATCGGGCGACATCCTCTAATAACTTAGACAAACGATTTAGCACATCATCCAAAACACCGCCAATTTCACCAGCCTGCACCATACTGACATATAAACCATCAAAGCACTCAGGATGTTTACTCATGGACTCAGAAAGGTCCATACCAGTTTGCACATCAGCACTAATTTCCAGCAGTGCGTGTTTTAATTTAGGATTGCTACACTGTTCAGCCAGCACCCCTAAACTTCTGACAATAGCTACACCGGCATTCATCAAAACTGCAAATTGACGAGAAAATACTGCTTTATCCTTAACACTCACCTTGGTCATTGCCAGCTCGATTTTCTTTAAATCAAAGGTGCTGGCAAAACTTTGGGACTGTTTTAAATCTTGAACAACAAAGCCTTGCTGCCTCAGATTAGTGCGGGCATCTGACAAGGATTCGGCAACGATTTTTTCCTTTCGGGATTGTCCTTGAGCATCCCGAACACGGGCTACATAAGTTGGCATGGATTCAGTAATTCAAAATTGGATGATAGAAAACGTAAAAATTTAACGCGCTCTCACAGTACCGGGTCTTGTACCGGCTTGGGGTGTAGCACTACCGATGAGCCGTTGAACTTCATCAGGCTTAGAAGTTTTAGACATTGCAGCCTCAAAGGAAATAGTTCCAGCCTTGTATAAATCAGCTAAAACTTTTTCTAAAGTTTGCATTCCTAATTTACCCCCTGTTTGGATAGTAGAGTAAATTTGTGCTGTTTTTCCTTCTCGAATCAAGTTAGAAATAGCAGGCGTAACCACGAGAATTTCTTGCGCCATGACCCGACCAAATTCATCTGGTTTAGGGTTTTTCTTAGGTACTAAAGTTTGGCTAAATATGGCTACTAAGGAGTTAGATAACTGTACTCTGACTTGGGTTTGTTTTTCGTGAGGGAACACGTCAATAATCCGATCAACTGTTTGTGCAGCCGAACTGGTGTGCAGAGTTCCAAATACCAAGTGTCCTGTTTCCGCCGCCGAAATAGCTAGAGAAATGGTTTCTAAGTCACGCATTTCCCCCACCAGAATAATATCTGGATCTTCCCGTAAAGCTGCTCTTAAGGCATTAGAAAAACTCTTGGTATCTTCATTTAGTTGTCGTTGGTGGACTAGACTCTTGATGGGTTCATAAACAAATTCAATGGGATCTTCTACCGTGAGAATATGTTCGGCTTTTGTGCGGTTAATTAAGTCAATCATTGCCGCTAGGGTGGTGGTTTTACCAGAACCGGTGGGGCCTGTGACTAGAATTAATCCTCTGGGCTTATCACACATTTCCCGCACGATATCTGGCAGACCCAATTTCTCAAAGTTAGGAATTTTGGAACTTAACGCCCGTAAACAAGCAGCATAAGCACCACGTTCTTTATAGACATTGACCCGAAAACGAGCTAAACCCTTGACACCGTAGGAACAATCTAATTCCCAGGTTTGCTCCAAAGTCTTACGCTGGGTGTTATTGAGCATACTAAAAATCAGTTTTTGACACTGATCCGCCGTCAATATATGGTCTCCGATGGGGGTCAATTTCCCACTGATGCGAAAGTAGGGGGGTAAACCTGCGGATAAATGCATATCCGAACCACCCATTTCAATCATCTGTTCCATCAAGTCTTCAATCATCATATCCATAGTTTTGATTCCTTATTTATCTGTTGAATTTGTCAGTTGAAAGCAGTCACAAATGACTGATAACTAATCTGTAAAACGAGGTGTGAGACAGTATGGACAATCAAGCCATTCCGGTTGCAATATGGCATTACAACTAGTACAAGTCAGACCACTCTTACGTTTGGCTTTTAATTCTGCTTCCAAACCAGTATCAGTGAAAGTAACACGTTCTACTTCTTCTAAGGTTGTCGCCCCTTGACGCACTAAGTCGAGACTGTAAGCGAGTAAGGTTTTCATCCCTTCTTCCACAGCCACTTCTTTAATCCGTTCAGTGGGAGCTTCTTGGTTAATCAGAGTTTGTAGGTTTTCCGTAACTCGCATCACTTCATAAACACCACAACGTCCTTTGTAGCCAGCGCCGCCACAGTTGGAACAAACTTCCTGATTTTTGTCCTTAGCTTCTGTAATTTCCTCAAAGGTTAAGGAGTTGGCTTTGTAAAAAGTTACTCCTGCGGTTTGGGAGGCTGATAAACCATAGCGAGCTAGTTCCTCAGTGGTTGGAGTATAGGGAATGCGACAATTAGAACACACACGCCGCACTAAACGTTGTGCTAATACACCGATTAAGGAACTAGAAACCATGAAAGGCTCAATACCCATTTCTCCTAGACGAGCGATCGCACCAGGAGCATCGTTAGTATGTAAAGTAGTTAATACTAAGTGACCAGTTAAAGCAGCTTCAATCGCAGTTTTTGCTGTTTCTTTGTCCCGTGTTTCACCCACCAGTAACACGTCTGGATCTTGGCGCAAAAACGCCCGCAAAGCCGTAGCAAAATCTAAGCCTTTTTCCCGAATTACTTGTACTTGGGTAATCCCTGGCAAACTATACTCAATGGGGTCTTCTACGGTACTGATATTGATTCCCGGAGAGTTCTTTTCTGCCAATGCTGAATACAAGGATGTAGTTTTACCAGAACCAGTTGGGCCAGTTACCAAAATTAACCCAAAGGGACGGCTAACCATATCTAGGACAATATTCAAAGTTTCTGGATCAGTAATTAGTTTATCCAATCCCAACTGGGTAGAGGAATTATCCAAAATCCGCAGGACTATTTTTTCCCCGTAGCGGCTAGGTAAGGTATTCACCCGGAAATCCACCTTACGTCCCTCAAATAGCCGCCGAATGCGTCCATCTTGGGGTAAGCGGCGTTCGGCAATATCTAGATTGGAGATGATTTTAAATCTTGCTGTCACCGCAGAAACGATGTGTTTCGGTAAGGGGTCAAAAGCTTCACGTAATACCCCATCCTTACGAAAGCGAATACGTAAATTTTCTTCCTGCGGTTCAATATGAATATCAGAAACCCCTTCATGTAAGGCTTTGGCCAAGATTCTGTTAGCAAGGTTAATAATGGGCGCATCTTCTGCACCCTTCATCACTACCCCTAAATCGTCCTCGCTTTCTTCTGCCTTATCTTGGAGGTCAACATCACTGAGATTTTCTAAATCTTGATTAATATCTGTAAACTTTTCTTTTTCCTGTACCTTTTGGCGTACAGCTAAATCATCCAAATATTTATGAATTAGTTGTTGGTAATCTTGTAGGGTAATTACCATGCGCTGTAATGCCAAACCTTGGGGGCGCAGGATGCGGTTTAAGTCATCGCAAGCTTCCAGATTATCCGGATCAACCATTGCCACCAAGACACTGGGGGGAGTTTGGTTATCATTTCTTAACAATGGAATTAAGCGATGACGACGACAAACATCCGCCGGGATCAGAGTATGAATCAGGTTGACGGATTTGGGATTACCAATTTGGTTAACTTCTGGATCTACAAACTCAACACCGTACAGTATTTTGAGTTCAAATAGCTGCTGTTTTTTATATTGTCGCAGGAACTCAGGTGATAGTTGTTTGCCAGTAATAGACTCCAAAACTTCCGTCAAAGGTTTGCCAGACTTGCGGCTTTCAATCTGGGCTAACCTCATCTGTTCGGTATTGACGTAGCCAGCTTGGACTAGCTTGTTACCGAAGGAGGAAATGTCTGATCTGGTCGTGAGAGCGGTACTGCGCCGTTGTGGTGAGGAGTAAGTCATAGGTGAGCGATGAGTATGGAAAACCTCTAATTACATTATTCCCAGCCTGAGACCAATAATTTTCATTCATACCGACTAAATTTAGGTCAAAGTTCTTGCTGGAGATTTTTGATGAGGAAAAAAGCCTGAATAGGTAGGGTATGTAGAACTACTCTGAAATGATATATTGTGTGGAAATTTCCAGAAACAGAGGAAGTAGGGAATCAAGTCTTCACCTACTCGTTCGGAATACCGTCCTCAAGCTCTCTGCACTCAGGTGTTCACTATTTGTCAAAATAGGAGACGGTGGCATCATTTCTAGAAAAATCTCGGCAAGAAAATTAGCCTCAGTTGTCAGCTGTGGTGACTGACTGCCATAAAAACAATCTGAGACGGGTAAAGTAATGAATGATGGATGAAAATAAACAGGTAAACAATACAAGCCAGCAATTGGGTGAACCAACAGAGGTAAATCAATCAATGAAGAGCGACTCCCCCACCGAAACCAACTCTTATGAATCTGGTAACGAGGTTACAGAGCCAGTGACAACACCAGACAATGTACCTGAAGATACAACATTTTCTCCGGATGATGGTGTTGCTGCGACTGATAACAGTGAAGCACCAACGGCTGCTTTAGGAGAATTAACTCAGCAAATTGAGTCTCTCAAAGTCCAACTAGAAGAACGCAGCACTCAATATATGAGGATTGCGGCGGATTTTGAGAACTACCGCAAACGCACCAGCAAGGAAAAAGAAGAGCTGGATTTGCAAGTTAAACGTAACACTATTATGGAATTGCTACCCATCGTCGATAATTTTGAGCGGGCGCGAGCGCACCTCAAGCCACAAAGTGATGGTGAGATGACAATTCACAAAAGTTATCAAGGTGTTTATAAACAACTTGTGGATTGCCTCAAACGCATAGGAGTATCACCCATGCGTCCCGAAGGTCAAGAATTTGACCCCAATCTCCATGAAGCAGTTATGCGTGAACCTACAGATGAACATCCGGAAGGAACCGTATTAGAAGAGTTAGTACGCGGATATTATTTAGGCGATCGCGTTTTACGCCATTCTATGGTCAAAGTGGCTGCCCCTCCCGTAGACACACCATCTGCACCAGAAGAGCCGTCCAGTGCATCTGACAGTTAAACTGTAGTTACTTGTCTCATTGACTACAATGGCTAGATGCTATTAAGAACAGGCATCGCACACCTCAAAAAGGATAGGGCTGTGGACTGTTGACCCGACTTTCTCAGCCCGCCTTTTAATAGTATATTCCCCACATCACAAGCTTACCCTCAACCAATGTCCCTGTTGCCACTGCTTGCCAGAAGAGTTGCACAGGCATTACATTAAGCTATAAATCCAGAAAAAAACTCAGTAGAAACACTCAATAAAAATATTTTAATTATGGGAAAAGTTATTGGCATCGATCTAGGCACTACGAATAGCTGCGTCGCAGTTTTAGAAGGTGGTAAACCAATTGTCATCTCCAATACTGAAGGGGGACGGACTACACCGAGTATCGTGGGATTTAGTAAAGGTGATGTTCGCTTAGTTGGTCAGATGGCCAAGCGCCAAGCCGTGACTAACGCTGAAAATACAATCTATAGTATTAAACGATTTATCGGTCGTCGCTGGGAAGATACTCAAACAGAGCGTAGTCGAGTACCCTACACCTGTGTCAAAGGTCGAGATGATACTGTGGATGTGCAAATTCGCGGCGAAAGCTACACACCCCAAGAAATATCTGCTATGGTTCTGCAAAAGCTCAAGCAGGATGCAGAAGTTTTTTTAGGAGAAGAAGTCACCAAGGCAGTAATTACCGTACCAGCATATTTCACCGATGCCCAAAGACAAGCAACTAAAGACGCGGGTACTATTGCTGGACTAGAAGTGCTACGCATCATCAACGAGCCAACTGCTGCGGCTTTAGCCTTTGGTTTAGAAAAACAAGACCAAGAGCAGTTAATTTTAGTTTTTGACTTAGGCGGTGGAACATTCGATGTCTCCATTCTGCAACTGGGAGATGGAGTTTTTGAAGTTAAGGCAACCTGTGGTAACAACCATTTAGGCGGAGATGATTTTGATAACGTGATTGTCACCTGGATGCTAGAACATTTCCAGGAACAAGAAAGTATCGACCTCTCCCAGGATAATATGGCGCTGCAACGTCTAAGAGAAGCCGCAGAAAAAGCCAAAATTGAACTTTCTCACATGGCCAGTACCTCCATTAACCTGCCATTTATCACCGCCGATCACAATGGTCCCAAACATCTAGAAATGGAACTGAATCGCGCTCAATTTGAAGAGATGGCAAAGTTGTTAATTCAAGCTACCGTCGAGCCGATGATTCAAGCTCTCAAAGATGCCAACTTAGAAACCAACGACATAGACCGGATTATTTTGGTGGGTGGTTCCACCCGTATTCCCGCAGTCCAGAATGCCCTGGTGAAGTTTTTTAAGGGTAAAACTCCCGACCGTTCCATCAACCCTGATGAGGCAGTAGGATTGGGTGCAGCCATTCAAGCTGGGGTTTTGAGTGGTGAGGTTGATAATCTACTACTCTTAGATGTGACTTCTTTATCCCTGGGAATTGAAACATTGGGAGAAGTATTTACCAAAATTATTGATCGTAATACGACAATTCCCACTAGTAAATTCCAAGTCTTTTCCACAGCTGTTGATGGGCAAACCTCGGTAGAAATTCACATTCTCCAAGGGGAACGGGCTATGGCCAAGGATAATAAAAGTCTGGGAAAATTTTTGTTGACCGGAATCCCGCCATCTCCTCGTGGTGTGCCACAAATAGAAGTATCTTTTGAAATCGATGTTAATGGTATCCTCAAGGTTGCAGCCCAAGATAAAGGTACTGGTCGAGAACAAAGTATCCGGATTACTAATACAGGTGGTTTGGATAGCAGCGAAGTAGAAAGAATGCAGCGAGAAGCTGCACAATTTGCTGAGGAAGATAAAAAACGCAAAGAATTGGTTAATCTCAAAAACCAAGCAGATAATTTGTTGTTTAGTTACGAATCCAGCCTGAAAGAAAATAGTGAGTTTATTGGTGAGCAGATGAAAACTTTAGCCCAAGAAAAAGTGACCCAGCTCAAAGCTGTTATGGCTAATCCACGGATTTCTCTGACGGAATTTCAACAGTGCTTAGATGACTTCCAACAGACTGTGTTTGCTATTGGTGCTGATGTATACAGCCGAGCCAGTGACTCAACAGGTCATGACCCAGTGCAAGAAGTCTCAGAGGATGTTTTGAGATCAGAAGAATTAGAAGAGCCTGATGATGAAACACTAAAACCAGAATTTAACTTTGATTTTGATGATGAGACTACAGTTCCGGCTGATTATGAAGCTATAGATTAGTTATTGGTGAGTAGTGAAAATCTTCTTCCATGCATCCTGTTTTCTACCCTCTGGGACAGTCCTGAATTACCACAAATGGGGGGTTTTCCGCACCTAGTTGTGCGGCTAACTCCTTGGTTCAGGCGCGGATGTTAACTCTACTAAGTAGCACAATAGTCCAAGGCACAGTTGATCTTGCCCACTGTTTTGACTGGTGTTCTCTCCTAGCTGTCTAAAATTTGCTAGTAATTTTTGTGAAAGATAAAGCCTAAAAGGTAAAATCGATATATTAATAAAAATTAACTTTTTGTTTCTGTCTAGTTTCTGGCAAGCCGCCCTCTAAAGACGCTGCATTACTGAAATAAGTCATCTGAGAGAGTTTTCGCTCTTGGGCGCACTACAGGAGTAAATTTTGATTCCTGACTAGGTTACTTGAATGGGTAGCCGCTCCTGAACGACATGACTTACCGTAAGATAGCAAGTGTTGGTGGCGTGTATTGCCTTCTGCTTTCTTCCTCCTAACTTTTACCTTTGCTATATGGCCCGCGACTATTATGAAATTCTGGGTGTCTCTCGTGACGCCGACAAAGAAGACATCAAACAAGCCTACCGCCGTTTAGCCCGGAAGTATCACCCAGATGTGAACAAAGAACCGGGAGCGGAAGATCGGTTTAAGGAAATTAACCGCGCTTATGAAGTGCTTTCTGAGCCAGATATACGAGAACGTTATAACCGTTTTGGTGAAGCTGGTGTTTCAGGGGCTGCTGCTGGCGGAGGCTTCCAAGATATGAGCGATATGAGCGGCTTTGCTGATATCTTTGAAAGTATTTTCAGTGGCTTTGCTGGTGGCGGTATGGGTGGTCAAACGCAACGCCGGCGTAGTGGGCCAGTGCGTGGTGATGACTTAAGGCTAGACCTGAAGTTAGACTTTCGAGAAGCGGTATTTGGCGGCGAAAAAGAAATTCGTATTTCCCATTTAGAGGTTTGTGATACCTGTGGTGGTTCTGGTGCGAAGGCTGGTACTCGTCCTCGCACTTGTGCAACTTGTGGTGGTTCTGGTCAAGTCCGGCGTGTGACTAGAACGCCTTTTGGTAGCTTTACTCAAGTTTCTACTTGTCCCACCTGTAATGGTACGGGGATGGTGATTGAGGATAAATGTGATGCTTGTGATGGTAAGGGAACTAATCAAGTACCTAAGAAGCTGAAAATTACGATTCCGGCTGGGGTTGATAATGGTACACGTTTACGGATATCTCAAGAAGGGGATGCTGGTCAACGGGGTGGACCTCCTGGCGATTTGTATGTTTATTTGTTTGTCAATGAAGATGAAGAATTTCAACGGGATGGGATTAATGTTATTTCGGAAATCAAAGTTAGCTACTTGCAAGCTATTTTAGGTTGCCGTTTGGAAGTGGAAACTGTAGATGGCCCTGTGGAGTTAATTATCCCTGCTGGTACTCAACCAAATACGGTGATGAAACTGGAAAATCGGGGTGTACCGCGTTTGGGAAATCCTGTGAGTCGGGGAGACCATTTGCTGACAATATTAATTGATATTCCTATAAAGGTGACTGTTGAGGAAAGAGAATTGCTGGAAAAATTGGCTAAAATTAAGGGAGACCGTACTGGTAAAGGTGGTCTAGAAGGATTCTTGGGAAATCTGTTTAAGTAATGAAGTTTTCTCACCTTTCAATTCCTGATGCTCAACTTGATTTACGTGGTACTCCTTGCCCGATTAATTTTGTGCGGACAAAGTTATTTTTGGAGAAAATGCTGCCTGGTACTTTGCTGGAAGTATGGCTAGATTCTGGAGAACCGATTGAGCAGGTTCCTGATAGTCTGACAATGGCTGGTTATCAGGTTGAGCAAATTACAGATTGTACGGGCTATTTTTCTTTGTTGGTACGCTGTCCGGCTGCTGCCCAATGACAACAGTGGAAATGATTTCTCATACTGGAGAGTTATTGGGTACGGTGCTTGCTGTACAGGCGAATTTTTATCGCGTACAACTGGATGTGAATGAGAAGGAGGAGTTTTCTCCAGTTTCTACTCCGCCTATTCTGCTCTGCACTCGTCGAACCCGGTTGAAAAAAATCGGGAAACAGGTGATGGTGGGCGATCGCGTGATTGTTTCTGAGCCGGATTGGTCTGGTGGTAGGGGGGCCATTTCTGATGTTTTCCCCCGTGTAAGTGTTTTAGATAGACCCGCGATCGCCAATGTTGACCAAATTCTCTTAGCATTTGCTGTCACAGATCCACCTCTGGAACCTTATCAATTAAGTCGATTTCTGGTAAAAGCTGAGTCTACTGATGTAGATGTGCTGTTATGTCTAAATAAGAGTGATTTAGTTTCCCCAGAAGTACAACAGGAAATTAGCGATCGCCTGCTGGGATGGGGCTATAAACCTCTATTTATCAGCGTCCAAAACGGCATCAATATTGACGCATTAACTAGCCATCTGAATAACAAAATTACCGTGATTGCTGGACCTTCTGGAGTGGGAAAATCGAGCCTGATTAATGTGCTGATACCCACCCTTAACCTGCGAGTGGGAGAGGTTTCCGGCAAACTAGCACGAGGTCGCCATACAACCCGCCATACAGAATTATTTGAATTACCTGGGGGTGGTTTACTGGCAGATACTCCCGGCTTTAATCAACCTGATTTGGATTGTAGCCCCGAAGAATTAATCTATTATTTCCCAGAAGCCAGAGAACGTTTAGCAGTGGCTAGCTGTCGATTTAGCGACTGTTTGCATCGAGACGAGCCTGATTGTGTGGTGCAGGGTGACTGGGAAAGGTATGAACATTACTTAGAATTTTTAGATCAGGCGATCGCCCGTCAAACTCAGCTACATCACCAAGCCGATCCCGAATCCACCATGAAAGTTAAAAGCAAAGGTCAGGGTAAGCAACAGTACGAACCGAAGTTAGAAAGTAAAAAATATCGTCGCGTCTCTCGGAAAACACAGTTGCAAGAATTAGAACAATTGTATAAAGAAGCTGAAGAATAAATCAGTGAATAGTTATCAAGCCAATGTACTAGGCAACTTAGACCCAATGATAACTTATAGATATCTTAACAATACAGCCAACGATAAAACTACAGTCAAGCACCCCATAAAGTCTTAAAATATTTTTAATTTCGCTCAACCCTCTTTACTTAAACTTACGATTACCCTTAAATTACTATGACTATAGGCTACGTCTCGCTGGTACTCCATGCACATCTACCTTTTGTTCGTCACCCAGAAAGTGACTATGTGTTGGAAGAAGAATGGCTTTATGAAGCCATCACCGAAACATATATTCCTTTATTAAAAGTATTTGAGGGTTTAAAGCGAGACGGTATCGACTTCAAAATCACCATGAGTATGACACCTCCCCTAGTGTCAATGCTCCGTGATCCTCTACTCCAAGAACGCTATGACGCACACTTAACCCAACTAGAAAAACTGACAGAGCTAGAGATTGAGCATAATATCAATAATGGGCATCTGCGTTATTTAGCAGAACATTACGCTAAAGAATTTCAAGAAGCGCGTCAGGTATGGGAACACTACAAAGGTGACTTGGTAACAGCATTTAAGAAATTCCAAGATAGCAACAACCTAGAAATTATCACTTGTGGTGCTACCCACGGCTATCTCCCACTGATGAAAATGTATCCAGAAGCAGTGTGGGCGCAAATTCAGGTAGCTTGCGAACACTACGAGCAAAGCTTTGGTCAAGCCCCCAGAGGTATTTGGTTGCCGGAATGCGCCTACTATGAAGGTATGGAGCGAATGCTGGCGGATGCTGGTTTACGCTATTTCCTTACTGATGGACATGGGATTTTATACGCCCGTCCTCGCCCCCGCTTTGGTACTTACGCCCCAATTTTTACAGAAACTGGTGTTGCAGTGTTTGGTAGAGATCACGAATCTTCTCAGCAGGTATGGTCATCAGAAGTGGGCTATCCCGGTGCAGCAGAATATCGGGAATTTTACAAAGATTTGGGCTGGGAAGCCGAATATGAGTACATTAAGCCCTTCATTATGCCCAATGGTCAAAGAAAAAATACGGGCATTAAATATCATAAAATTACTGGGCGTGGTTTGGGGCTTTCTGATAAAGCACTCTATGACCCTTATTGGGCGCGGGAAAAAGCAGCAGAACACGCCGCTAACTTTATGTATAACCGGGAACGCCAAGCGGAGCATTTAAACGGTATTATGGGTCGCCCCCCAATTATTGTTTCGCCCTACGATGCAGAGTTATTTGGTCACTGGTGGTATGAAGGACCCTGGTTTATTGATTATCTGTTCCGCAAATCATGGTACGACCAAGGCACATATCAAATGACTCATTTAGCTGACTATTTACGGACTGAATCAACTCAGCAGGTGTGTCGCCCTTCTCAGTCCAGTTGGGGTTATAAGGGTTTTCATGAATATTGGTTGAATGAAACAAATGCTTGGATTTATCCTCATTTACATAAAGCAACCGAACGGATGATTGAATTATCTCACCTAGAAGTTGAGGACGAATTGCAGGAAAAAGCACTTAACCAAGCAGCGCGAGAACTTTTATTAGCGCAATCTTCTGACTGGGCTTTTATTATGCGGACTGGAACAATGGTTCCCTATGCTGTGAGAAGAACGCGATCGCACCTGATGCGGTTTAATAAACTTTACGAAGACGTTAAAATTGGCAAGGTTGATAGTGGTTGGCTGGAAAAAGTGGAATTGATGGATAATATTTTCCCTAAAATTAACTATCGAGTTTATCGTCCTTTGTAATATAGCTGGAGACTGGGGATTGGGGACTGGGGATTGGGGATTGGGGACTGGGGACTATGTTAAGACTCTTAGCTGGCGCATCTCATACTACAAACCCACATTCCGCACCCTTAGCTGTCACACAGGGAAATTACGGAAACAAGAAAG
>NZ_CAWUOL010000036.1:0-43135 GCF_963923915.1 Nodularia chucula CCY0103
CTCCCCTAGTAGTTTACTTCTACTTGTGTGTACACCGTAGGCAAGCGAGGAGGGGGACAACAATCTGGGCTTTGATTTGGAATCGCTCAATTACATCTAAGTGAGGTACTTTTGAGCCAACGCTATTAACATCAGATATTACTTGGACTTGGCCTTGGCTATATTGGGGTGCGTAGTGATCACCGAAGCAATAATCCTGGACTTTGACGGCGAGGGTAGAATCAAATTTAGGTAAGACATCTTCGGCGATAAATTCACCACTACAAAAACCGACATTGGGATCAAACCGGAAGATACCGACTCGATCTGCACAGAGCGATCGCCTGATTTCCTGTACAGTGGTTTTTAAGATTGTCTCTAAATGCAAGGATTCCCGAATTTTGACGACTAAATCAAATAATATCCGCCTCTGTTCAGCAGATTGGCGCATTTGATCGGCGCGGGATTGAATTTGGGTCATCATTTCGGAACTTTGCAGGGCTACTCCTAGTTGGCTGGCTACTTGTCCCAAAAATTCTACTTCTACACTATCCCACTGAAGGGGTGCAGAATGTTGATACGCTGCTAGCAGTCCCCAGAGGTTGCGCCCGACAAAAATTGGTGTTAAGGCATAAGCCCGAATTTTGAATTGTTCCAGAATATCTAAGTGACAACGGGAATGTCCGGCTTGGTAAATGTCGTTGACGGCAAAATGTTCGTTGTTGCGGTAGCGCCCGCCTTTGGTTTCTTGCAGGTGGGTGTCTTCCCAAACGAGGTTTTTACCAAAGGGATTGATGCTGTCCCACTGGGCTTCTACCATGCCAAAATTACTGACAAATTCACCACTCCAGTCTGGATTAAAACGATAAACGCCGACTCGCTCGACTCGCAACATTTTACACACTTCCTGACAGGTGGTTTTGAGGATGAGGTCAATATTTAGGGAGGAACGAATATTCCCGACTACTTCTGTCAGTGTCCGTTGTCGGGCGATCGCATCTTGCAATTCTGCGGTGCGTTGTTTGGTTTGTTCCATAATTTTCGCCTGTTGTATCGCTATTCCCAGATGGCTGGCGGCTTGGGCAACAAATTCAACTTCATGAGTATGCCATTGGCGAGGCACAGAATGTTGATAGGCGGCAAGCAGTCCCCAAAGTTTTGGGCCAATGAAAATAGGTGCGATCGCATAGGCGCGAATCTGAAATTGTTCTAACACCTCAATATGACAACGGGCGTGTCCGGCTGCATAAACATCAGCTACGGCAAAAGGATCATTTTGCCGATATCTTCCACCCTGGGTTTCTTGTAAATGGGAATCTGCCCACACCAAGTCTTGCCCAAAGGCAGTTAATGTATTCCAAGGTGATTCTGCAAAGCCATAACGATTAATGAAACTACCACTCCAATCAGCATTAAAGCGGTAAATTGCTACTCGCTCAATCTTTAATTGCCTACAAATCTCTTGGGAAGAACTGGAACACAGAGAGTCGAGGTTGACAAATGCGCGAACTTTAGCCAAAATTCTCGCCAAGATTTTTTGAGATTGCACCGCTATCTGTAGCTGTTGTTGACACTCTTGCAACTCTAAGCGGTGGGAAGTTTCATAATCGTTAGTGGTCATAGGGTGTAGGAGAATGAAATATATATTCTCAGTGTTCCCTATTTTTTGCCTAATTTTCCCAATTATGACTAAAAAGTTAAGAAAAGGTAAAATTACTGGGATCAACGACTATAGTTTTGCACTTCCATCGGCAGATTAATTGTTGAAGGTACACGAGAATCTGCGATCGCGTCTCCAGCCACTAATTTTAATGGCAAAACACCCGCCCACACTGGTAAAGTATAATCGGCTTCATCATCTAGGGGTGGCCCTGTCCGCACTTTGGCAGATGCTTCGGTTAGAGGTAAGGAAAGTACCAGAGTTCCCTGCATTTCCTGGCGGTTGGGTGTCCGCACATTTGACCATCGTTTGGGCATGACATGATTAGTAAAGGCTTTGAGGGCTGCTAATTTTTCTTCAGCATCTTTAACGATAGTTGCTGTACCAAATACTACTACTGAACGGTAGTTCATGGAATGATGGAATGCAGAACGCGCCAGAACTAGCCCATCTAATAAAGTCACAGTCAAGCAAACTTCGATACCAGCTTGGAGAGATTTCAACATTCGACTAGCTGGGGAACCATGAATATATAATTGGTCTTCTACCCGACCATAAGCAGTAGGAATCACAAAAGGCTGATTATCTACCGCAAATCCCACATGACAAATTAACCCTTCATCTAAAATGTCATAGATTACCTGACGCTCATAATTTCCCCTTTGAGGTACGCGCTTAATTTGACTGCGTTGTGTAGGGCTTAACTGTTCCTGATTAATTTCATTCATGATTCTATTTCCAACTAAAACAAGACTTACGCAAAAACTCTCTAAAACCCTCTTTACTTCGTGTCCTTTGTGTCCTTTGTGGTATGCGCTGCGCGCACGCTACGCGTTAGCGGAGCTTTCGCTTTAGCGATACGTTTATTCTTAATCCCCAAATCAAGTTGCATAGCATTACTTTCTACAAAACCCAGACTGGAATAGACAGGTTTCCCCGATGGCGACGCATTCAGAACTACTCGCGTACAACCAATTGCTTTTAAATGCGCGATCGCACTATTAGTTAACTTCTTAGCAATGCCTTGTCTGCGGTAAGCTGGTTCAACATAAACGCCCCAGATATATCCGAATTTCCGGTACTCTGTTTTGAATACATTCGGGTACAAACCAGAAAATAATTGACAACTTGCAGAACCCACTATTGCACCGTCTACTTCTGCCACAAAAGCTTGATAAAATAAGTCCTGACGAGCTTGGGCGATAAACTCAAGAGTAATATCCAACCAGTTAGGATTCATCGCTTCATCAGAAACGCCAATATCTTGCCACATTTGGTAAAAGTGCTGTGTAATCAGTGCGTCTTCTGAGGGAATTGCTTCTCTAATAGTCAGCATTTTTTGTCTCAAATTACAGGTATTCCTCAAACATGACAGAGTTTTAAGGATTCATCCCCACTTTTGCATAAACCTCCTGCGCTCTGATATTACCTTTGTAGACATATAAGCGTAATTTCTCAAGTGGTATTAGACAAGAGCCACTTTTGTGATTTAATACAAGTCCACTTTTATGGCTGGATTATGGATTTAGCGATCGCCCTGAATAGTAATTCCCCTGTACCTCTGCATCAGCAGCTATATCAAGAACTGCGCCAAGCCATACTCAACGGGCGTTTGTCCCCTGGTGTGCGTATTCCGTCAACGCGATCGCTAGCCAAATCTTTGAGTATTTCTCGTACTACTGTGACTCAAAGCTATGAACAACTTTTGAGTGAGGGTTATTTAACCACAATTTCGGGTTCTGGAACCTTTGTCTGCGCCCAACTTCCTGATGATTTGCTGCATTCCACACCCATAGAATCGAGCCAAATAATTACGCGATCGCCAGTTAAATTAAATCGGTACGGGATGATTTTAGCTAACACCGAAAATCTGCCAAGAATCGCCGCACCTGATACCGAAATTAACTTTCGCTACGGACAACCAGCCATAGACCAATTTCCCCTGAAGCTGTGGCGTAGATTACTATCGCGTTACTTTTACACTAATTTGAGTTGGCTGGATTATTCTCTCGAACCCTTGGGTTACAGACCTTTGCGGGAGGCTATTTCTTCTTATTTATCCCGTTCTCGTGCTGTTAAATGTGACACAGATCAAGTGCTGATTGTCAATGGGACTCAGCAAGGACTCGATTTAATTATGCGGCTATTAATTGAACCTGGAGATATGATTGCACTGGAAGATCCTGGTTATATGAGTGCGCGGTTAATTTTTCAGACTCAAGGTGCTGAACTTTTGCCAATACCTGTGGATGATTCCGGCTTAATTGTCAAAGAACTGGTCAACTATACCAGCAAACCCATCTCGCTGGTATATGTCACACCTTCCCACCAATTCCCCACCGGAGCAATTTTGTCTTTACCACGCCGTTTAGAACTATTAGCTTGGGCGCAACAAACCGGGGGATTAATTATTGAAGATGACTATGACAGTGAATATCGCTATGGTGACAGACCAATTCCGGCTTTACAAGGTTTAGATCGCAGTGATTCAGTGCTGTACATTGGGACTTTCTCCAAAGTGCTATTTCCGGGATTGCGGATTGGCTATTTAGTATTACCAAAGAATTTAGTGGCTATATTTGCCCGTGCTAAGTGGTTATGCGATCGCCATTTACCAATTCTAGAACAGCAAGCACTTGCAGACTTCATTACAGAAGGACATTTAGAACGTCATATTAGAAAGATGCGATCGCTTTACGAAAGGCGTTGTCAAGTCCTAGTTAAAGCCTTAAACTTGCACTTTGGGGAAAAAGTCACTATTTTAGGTGAAAAAGCCGGAATCCATTTAATGATAAAAATCCATACCCATCTCAGTGATGAAGAAATCATCCATCTTGCAGCCGAAATTGGTGTGGGAATCATGTCTGCTAACTCCCAGTATCTTCAACCTGATCATACAGGTGAATTTATTTTCGGCTATGGTGAATTGACAGAACAACAACTAGCCGAGGGTATTCGGAGATTCGCTCAAATATTTGCTAGTTAAGCTAGTAGAGCAAGTTTTTTTATAAGCTGATATCTTAGAGAAAGATAGACAATTAACTGCAATAATCACAGAGATGAAAGCTCTTTTGGAAAATTAAATCAGGAGAAAGTGAAATGAATCTTGAGGAAGCAGTGTTAGAAAGATTACGCCATTTACCTGTGGATAAACAGCAGCAACTATTAGATTTTGCCGAATTTTTGTCTCAAAAAGCTACTACTAAGAAACCTTTAGGGACTATTAAAGGATTATGTGCTGATTTAAAAGTAGATATTACTGAAGAAGATATTGCTCAAGCACGTCAAGAAATGTGGGCTAATTTCCCCAAGGATATCGTTTCATGACATCAGTAGTAGCAGATACACACACTTTAATTTGGTACGTTTTCGACTTGCAGAGGTTGTCAGCAGACGCATTAACAGCGTTGGAACAAGCAGTTAATACAGGTAATCCTATTTACGTGTCAGCTATCACAATCATAGAAATTGCTTATTTAGTTGAGAAAGGACGCTTTGCAGAAGAAGTATTAACACGAATTTTAAACGCTTTGGATGACCCCAATATAGGTATTATACTTGTACCTCTAGATAGGAATGTTTCAGGGGCAATTAGACAAATTGACCGGGTAACTGTGCCTGATATGCCTGATAGGATTATTGCGGCTACAGCTTTCTCTTTGGGTATTCCTTTAGTTACGCGTGATTTACGAATACAAGCTTTAACAACTATCAAAACTATTTGGTAAAAAAAGCCTGATATCTGCATTCGCCGGATGAGCAGAAAAGACTCTAGTACAACACGGCGTAAATATGACAACCATTTAAAATCCATGAAAAGCCTATAGAATAAACTTTTTCAATTTTGACTTCTACCTTGCGGTACTAGAGTCATGTCGTAGTTTACGAAACGCCTCTACTTCCAAATAAATTCTGAAATTAATTAACTCGAAACTCACTAGTTTTAAGTCAATTATGCTGATTTTAGGAATGGAAAGGGCAACCACCAGCAGTTAATTTTTCTAGAAAAGCATTGTTGTCAAAATAATGCTCTAAAGACTCAATTTTTAAATCTTCAGTCACACGAGCAATACTCATGCCAGTAATTTCTATTGTTTCCCCAGTGGGTTTATAATCTTTGTAACTACCAGTAAATGTTCCCCAATGCCGCCATTTAAAGGTAACATTTGGTGGTCCAGCTAGAACTTCTGTTAATTCCCACAAAAAGCCGTTAGGAAAAGCATTATGAAACAGTTCAAATGAACTTTCAAAAGTTTCATTTTTAGAGCTATAATGCTCGGTTTCACTAATAAATAAGTTATAAGTACCTTCTTTCACTACCTCTTCAGCAGTGTATTTTTCTCCGCCGTTGCTACTCATTCTAAACTTATCAGTGACAATTGATAGCCATTGTTGTGGATTGATTTTATGAGAAGCTTCCATTTCAAAGGTACGGACTAAGTTTTGCGCGATCGCTTCTAAAGAACCTTCTGGATGGTTAAATTGACTTTCTTTGTGCAGAAATTCATTGGTGTAGGAATAATCAGGGCGTTGTCCTTACCGCCATTCTACGCCTTGATCATGAGCCAGGACTTTTTCTCTATCTTGCACCCAAAGAGGTAATTCTGTCATTTGCTCGCTACTCTTTAAATGTGGCTTGATATCAGCATCCACTTTTAGAATAAAATTTTCTCATAGTAGATAAATCTCAAATTCTCAAAAAGCAACAAATATTTATAATTACAGCTATTTTCAGGTAATCAGACTCCTCAGCAATTTTACGAATTTTTTTTTGAAACCTAGCAAAAACAGCTTCGCCATCAGTTACTTGACCTTTAGCAATTTGTTCAGTCCCAATAGCAATTTTTTGACGTAATTCTTCAATTTGCTGTTCTTTATCTTGTAGCAATTTAAAGGCTTCACTTATCACATCATCTGCACTAGCAAATCTCCCACTTGCAAGCTGTGCTTGAATAAATTGCTCTATTTCTGGCTTGAGAGTGATATTCATAACTTCATACCTCAAAAAAAACCTTTGCTTTCTTCTTTGCGGGTTTCGCCTTAGCGGTATGCGCGAAACAAATCCATATTTTCAATATTAATGATTTTCGGAATCTCTGGGAATATCTTGTGTGTAAACGGTGGTTCCTTAGCAAGAAGAGGACTTGTGGGTGAGATTCTCCATCCCTTAGCAAAAAAAATAGGGCGGGACAAACCCACCCTGAAACTAGATGTTTTCCTGAATTTTCTAAGCAGTTACTTCTTCTTGCTTCTCTTGAGTTTGCAAAGATGCATAAAGACGATTTAGCGCATTAACATAAGCGTGGGCTGAAGCAACGATAATATCTGTATTCGCCGCATGACCAGAAAACACTCTCGACTCATTTCTGAGACGGATAGTTACTTCTCCGATAGCATCAATACCTGCTGTGACTGACTGCACAGAAAACTCAATTAATTCATTAGGTACATTCACAACACGGTTAATTGCTTTATAAACTGCGTCTACTGGGCCAGTACCAATGGCCGCATCAGTCAATTCTTCACCGTTGGGGGTGCGGAGAGTAACGGTAGCTGTGGGTTGAGTATTACTACCAGAAGTAACTTGTACTAACTCAAGTTTAAATAAATCTGGTGTTTGTTGAATCTCATCATTAACAATAGATTCTAAATCCCAATCAGAAATTTCTTTCTTTTTGTCAGCTACATCTTTGAACCGTACAAAGGCTTTATTCAATTCGGTTTCTGATAGTTCAAAACCCAATTCTGCTAACCGGGTACGAAAAGCATTTCTCCCGGAATGTTTGCCCAATACTATTTGATTGTCTGTTAAACCAATCAATTGAGCATCCATGATTTCGTAGGTGAGCTTATTTTTTAACACCCCATCTTGGTGAATACCAGACTCGTGAGCAAAGGCGTTGGCTCCAACTATGGCTTTGTTTGGTTGCACTAACATTCCTGTCAAATTAGAAACCAAACGGGAGGTTTTATAAATTTGGCGGGTGTCAATATTAGTTAGTGGTTCTTCAGAATTTTCTGGTCTTCCTAAGAAGGGATTGAAATATTGTCGCCGCACGTGTAAGGCCATGACTAATTCTTCTAGGGAAGCATTCCCAGCCCGTTCTCCAATGCCGTTGATTGTACATTCTAACTGGGTTGCACCATTTTTCACAGCTTCTAGGAAGTTGGCAACTGCTAAACCTAAGTCGTTATGTCCATGTACGGAAATAATCGCTTGATCAATGTTGGGGACATGATCTTTAATGCCCTTAATCATTGCCCCAAATTCACTGGGTGTTAAGTAACCTACAGTGTCGGGAATGTTAACTGTTGTTGCGCCGGCGGCGATCGCACGCTCTAATACTTGATAAAGAAAATCTGGATCAGAGCGGGCTGCATCCATTGGCGAAAATTCCACATCTGCCATGAATGATTTAGCATAGGCTACCATTTCTTCGGCGATCGCCAAAACTTCCGCTCTCGACTTCCGCAACTGATACTCTAAATGAATATCCGATGTGGAAATAAATGTGTGAATCCGACCGTGAACTGCTGGTTTTAAGGCCTTGGCTGCGGCTTCAATATCTGCTTTAATGGCTCTGGCTAAACTACAAATTACGGGGCCATCTTCTGTCCCCACAAGTTGGGCGATTTTCTGAACCGCTTCAAAATCCCCAGGACTAGCAAAGGCAAAACCCGCTTCAATCACATCTACCCCTAATCGAGCGAGTTGTTTGGCGATCGCTAGCTTTTCATCTATATTTAAGGTTGCTCCTGGACACTGTTCCCCATCTCTGAGCGTCGTGTCAAAAATGATAATTTTGTCAGCTTTGCTAGTCATTTTTCCTCCTTGTAAAATTTTTACTGTTTCCTTTAAATATCTTTAACCTTAGTTTTTTTACTTTAAAGATTTGTAAATATTTGCTAAGATCACTAACCTTCTACCTTTTCTATACGGTCTCGGATATCATTTAAATCAATATATCTATCAGTAGCATTGCGTAACTCTCTCGCTATCATTCCTTCCGTCGATACCACAGTAATATGCGTATTTTTCGAGCGTAATAGTTCGATAGCTCTTTCAAAATCTCCATCACCACTGAATAAAACTACTCGATCATATTGATCAACGGTATTAAACATATCTACGACAATTTCAATATCTAAATTAGCCTTTTGGGAATATCGCCCGGAAGAGTCATCATAATATTCCTTAAGAATTTTAGTCCGTACTGTATATCCTAAGCTAATTAGAGCATCTCTGAAACCTCGTTGATCTTGTGGGTCTTTTAAACCAGTGTACCAGAAAGCATTAATCAATGTTGTGTCTGATTGCTCGTGTTTGAAATACTCTAAG
The DNA here is from genome assembly GCF_963923915.1 of Nodularia chucula CCY0103. NCBI lineage: Bacteria > Bacillati > Cyanobacteriota > Cyanophyceae > Nostocales > Nodulariaceae > Nodularia > Nodularia chucula. Next base: position 8,979 of record NZ_CAWUOL010000036.1, read on the forward strand.
ACTCGTCTTGGGTCAAAAAACCAGCCATTTTTTTGTTGAGCATAGAACATATTGTTTCCGTCTACAAAAATAGACAGACGATTCATTGGGGAACCCATAGAAAAATACACCTAACAAATAAAAAAGTAATAGATTGGACAATAGATTATAGCAATTCTCAAATGATAAATTTACTAAAATTCCCGTAACAGGGTTTTAGGTATAGCTTTTATCTTACCGCTTGCACCGCATAAAACTGGCTAAAATCTTAGACTTAAGCTGTTGAAACTTACAGTTTTTGATGTTTAACAGTTCCAGATACAGTACATCAGCAAAATCTATCAATGAAATAGACTGATTAACAGGATTCGTAGTTATGTAACTATCAAGTTTACTGCCAAAGACATTAGCCATAGGTATTAGGGTAGTATATGGATGACCAACTATAAATTTTTGAGTTCATAAAAGTATAAAGTTGGTGGTAAATGCTGGAGCTTCTAGAAAATTTGGCAATATAACTAAAATCAACTTAGGACAGTTATCCCTAGAGGTGAAAAATCAAAGATCACCTTAACTTAAGAGTCGAAGCAGTACGTTAACCACTCCATTCTGGGATATGATCAAAAGTTCATTCTCAATCAAAGAACGAGATTGAGCCGAATTTTGCTTAACACCTGACTTAGCCGCAGTTTATTAACCCAAGTTTGCTCAAAAATAGAAAAGAGATTACAAAAGTATAAGATTCTCATTTAAATTTTATTCAAATTTATTTTTAGTTTAACCAGTCTTGAATAGATAAAGTAGTAGAACTTCAATCAACTATTAACAGGATATGACAAAACAACATATATCTACCTTAACTAAAAAATATGTTTTTACTGCCAACATAACCTCAAGTCAACCCAAAACCCTTTTGGTTAGTGGTTTATCTAAGATAATTGTGTCAGTTAAACTGATCTCATGAGTCCAGCATTCTTGACTCTTGTGGTTTGAGTTTGAGTACAATTACTACAAAATCAATGCTATCCTGAATTTTTTGTATCTCTGTGGGTTAAGAATACCTCCATAAAATATAGTTATTTTGGCAAGTAATCTTCAGTTGCTCCCAACTGCCGTACAGTACCATAAAACAAATCGGCAACAGTATGGCTACTTGTAACCACTGAAGTCTTTTCCTTGGAACTAGTGTACTACGCTGAGAACAACGAGAAGTTAGTCTAAGGTGATGTGAGAGCTATTATACTAGATTGTAGTCTTGAATGTGCCAATTAGTTACAGCATCCCTGGCGATCGCTCATAACATGGGAGTAAGTCGGTTTTTTGTCTCAGTCCTAAACAGGGGGAGTAGGGAAAAACCTGTTTGTGTTATGACGAAATTTTAAGCGCAAAGCACAGGCTACGCCAACAGAAATCAAATATTAGTCCCATAGCAATTATTTAGTTAATATTTAATATCCTGCCTTTAGATAGATTAAAAATGTAGAATTATTAATTTTTATACACGATATAAAATATTTGTGAATCGATAAATCGGAAAATATAACCTGAGTAGGATAGTTAATCCCAACCATATCATATATGCTGAATTGTACAAAAAATCCTCATAAATCAGGAATTAAATAATTAATATAGTTGAGGGCTAAATTGTTTAGAGAATAATGATTATATTCTGAAACTCTATTTTAAAATTCTCCTCGGTTTCAGAAATAATTTTAATACAAATATAGGACTACGGTTTGATTATTGAAAAAATCTAGGTGTTGTAGGGTGTGTTAGACGGAACGTCGTAACGCACGAAAGGCTTTCAGGATGGTGCGTTACGCTTCGCTTTAGCGGAGCCATGCCCCTTGGGCTATACAGCACCCTACGTGTTTTTCAGAAATCAAATATGAATCCTATATTTTAATTGCATATAAAAAATTCTGGAGATGTCTAATGTATGAAATTGCCCAGAAAATGCGGAATAAGATTGTCAAAAAAATTATTTCCTTACCGTTGATCAAATATCAAGAAGATTTAGCTTATCAAACAGCAGTCAAAAACCACATCAGAGATTTACCTATTCTGCCACAGGATGACTTACAGCTAGTAGAAAATATCAGAAATAAAGGAGTAGTAATTACTTCATTAACAGAATTAGGAATTGCATCAAAGTCTGATATAATCACAGCAGCCAAAGATTTGATTCCCCAAATAAATCCCCATCAATCTTTAGATAAAAACCAGTTTGTTATTCATGCTAGTTCTCAACAAATAATCGCATATCCAGAAATTTTTTACTGGGGACTAGAACAACGTTTGCTAAACATTGTAGAAAATTATATTGGTTTGCCATTATCCTACAACGGAGTATATTTTCGGAGAGATATTGCTAATAATATCGAACAAGGTTCTAGATTATGGCATATAGATAAAGAAGATAGAAAAATTCTCAAAGTTATAATTTATGTAAATGATATTAATGATCATACAGGTCCATTTGAATATATTCCCCCAGATGTCACCTCAGAAATAGCCAAGACTTTAAAATATACATCCGGCTACATTTCAGACCAAAAAATGGAGCAGTTTTTATCACCAGAAAATTATAAATCATGTACGGGTTCCGCCGGGACTGTAATTTTTGCTGCTACTGGTAGTATTTTCCATCGGGGAAAGTCACCTGTAACTTCTGATAGATTTGCGATATTTTATGACTATAGTTCTAGGCGGCAAAAAAAGAGATACTATATCCCTAATTCTTTACCATCTCAGGATTTGTCTATTTTGGTGCAAAATCTCCCCTCAGATAAAAAGCAGTATATTTATTAGGACTTTTTGCGCTGCTTTAGGGAATTTTTAGAGTGAGGACTGAAGTCCTGACTACAAACTTTTAAGAGGATGTTTGAAAAGTTTTGGGCGAATATAATTCGCTACTACACAGGCAAAGTCCACCTGCGTGGACTAATCAAAAAATCGGTTTTTTAACCCGCGCAGGCGGGTTTAGTTTGTATAGCCGCGACTTCTAGTCGCCAGGGCTGTAATAAATTAGACTTTTAAAACATCCTCTAAATTGTTATATCTTCCTGTTGATTAATTAGTAATCGTAAAACTGATAAGCCTAAAATTATTAAAAATAATACTAATCCAATTGTACAAGCATAGCTAATTTCTAAGTTGCTAAATGCTTCTTCATATAAATAGTAAACAATGGTTTTAGAGCTATTTAGTGGACCGCCTTGGGTCATAATAAATACTTCTTCAAATACTTTAGTGGCAGAAATGGCAGAAATCACTCCCACTAGTGCTAAATAAGGCTTCATTAAGGGTACTGTAATATCCCAGTGTTTGCGAATACCATCAGAACCGTCAATGGCGGCGGCTTCATACACATCAGCAGGTATTGATTGCAATCCGGCTAAATAAATTACCATGTAATAGCCCAGTCCTTTCCAAATAGTCACAGCCATCACACTGGCTAGGGAAATTGGGACAATTCCCAGCAGTTTTTCTGGACTAGTTAACCAGGGGATTCCTTCGGGAACGATATTCCAGGTTTTGAGTAACTGATTGAGTAAGCCGTTTTCTGCATACAGCCATTTCCAGGCTATACCAGCAACTACCATTGATATGACTACTGGCGTGTAGTAAGCTACTCTAAACCAATTCATGCCTCTGAGTTTCTGATTTACCAAAATTGCTAAAGCTAAGGGAGCCATGACTAAAATTGGTACAACTCCTAGAAGATAGAGAAATGTATTTTCTAAGGTTTTCCAAAAAACTGGATCTTTCCACAAGCGGAGAAAGTTATCAAAACCAATCCATTGGGGAGGCTGGGAAAGGTCTTCATAGCTGGTAAAACTTAGGTAAAATGCTTGTGTTGCTGGCCAAAAAACTGTTAAACCCAAGAGAATTAAAGCCGGAAGTAAGAATAAGTACGGGGTTAATCGCTGTTTGATTAAGTTCCAGTTTTGCAGCTTCAGTTGATTCATAGAGAGTTGTGATTTATGAAAAAATTAGGTATGTAATGCAGCACTATGGTGAGAATTGCATGAATTTGGCGGGATAAAACCGCCGGTGATGGAGGTTTTGGTGAATGGAAAAATTTATCTGTGTCATTGAAAGGGAGATCAACTGTGATGGAATCTGAGAACAATTTGCCAATTGAACATCAAAATGTACCAGTGAATCACCGTGATTTACATGAGTTTTTGTACAGTTCTGATGATGAACACGATACCACTGAGATAATGGTAACTCCTGAATTGGCAAATAATGGGGTGAATATTATGCCTCTGGAAAGTTGGGTAACGGCTTCTCAAAATGCCAAAATTGCTGGAGTTTATGCGGTTTTAGATGCACAAAGCCAAACCCAGTATGTTGGTTATTCCCGGAATGTGTTGCTTTCCCTCAACGGCCATGTTAGCCAATATGGTGCAGAAAAATGTGCTTTTGTGCGTGTGCAAACTTTTAAGTTTCCTAAGCGTCAAGAAATGGAAGATTTGCGAGATGCTTGGATTGGGGAATTGGAAAGTACACCCCCTGGTAATGCTGCTGAAGGGGGAATGTGGGCGAGTAGAGTGGGGGAAGCTGCTAAGGCGGTAATGTCAGAAACGGAACGCCAAGCTTATGAGGAGAAAAAGTTAAAGTTGCGGAAAGCAATGGCTGATTCTACTTTGTCTCAGGAAATAGAAAATGTGGATGGAACTGTTGCAGAACGTCAGCATCAACTGGAAGCGGCTATCAATAATGATAATTGGAGTTCAGTGATTGCGGCGCAGACGGAGGAAACTAAATCTTAGACAGCAGAAATTGCACAAACTTGTAAGCCAACGGGTGTGTTGATAATTACAGATTCTACTCCAAAAACTTGGGCGATCGCATTGGGGTTGAGAACGGCTTCCGGTGTGCCAACTTCCCACAAATGACCTTGTTTTAATAAGGCAATTCGGGAACTGTAACGGGCTGCTAAATTTAATTCGTGTAAGACTGTAACAATGGTTAAATTTTGCTTTTGATTCAGTTTTTTTAGCAGTTCTAAGAGTTGCAATTGATAGTTGATATCTAAATAAGTGGTGGGTTCATCTAATAGTAATACTTTGGGTTCTTGGGCTAGGGCTAAAGCTAAAAATGCCCGTTGTCTTTCACCGCCAGAAAGTTGTTCTACTAGGCGATCGCTCAATTGTTCTAATTGCGTCTCTGCAATAGCTGCTGATACTTTTTCCCGATCTTGATTATTTAATTCCCATTGCCACCAAGGTTGATGTGGGGTACGTCCTAAACTCACTAATTGTCGCACTGTTAAGCCCCCAGGAACTGTTTGTTGTTGGGGTAATAATGCCAACTTCTGGGCAACTATATGAGGCGGTTCCGAATGAATAGCTTTACCATCCAATAATACTGTCCCTTGCTGTGGTGACAGAATCCGACTGAGTAATTTCAAAATTGTCGATTTACCAGAACCATTAGCACCAACTAAACTTAACCATTCTCCAGTTTGTAGGGATAAATTAATATCTTGGATGATGGGTAATGCTGTATAACCACCTGTGAGGTTTTGTAGTTCTAGGGGCATTGAAAGGATGAAAATTTATGAATTGGGCAGAGTTATAGTTTAACTATTGACAGTTTACCGCAATAAGAGAGTGATTATCTGCCAAAATCTCACCACACTAGGGCAGATTGTTATTTTCATTTTGGGAACGGAGAGGGAGGGATTCGAACCCTCGTATACGTTACCGCATAACAGACTTTCCAGGTCTGCGCCTTCAACCACTCGGCCACCTCTCCAGGGGCAACGATTTACAACTATACAATGAAATTAAAAAAAATGCAAATACATGAGCAAATAAATTAAATTAAAGTTGAAAGTCCACACTCTGATCTCTAATCACGATGTCCGATACCTATACAGTTAAAGTCCGCGATCGTGCTACAGGCAAAGAATACAGTCTACAAGTCCCAGATGATCGCTACATCCTCCACACCATCGAACAACAAGGAGGGGAACTGCCATTTTCTTGCCGGAATGGGGCTTGTACAACTTGTGCTGTGCGGGTGGTGTCGGGAGAAATCTACCAACCAGAGGCTATTGGATTATCCCCAGCTTTGCGCCGCCAAGGTTACGCTTTGTTATGTGTGAGTTATGCTCGTTCTGATTTAGAGGTGGAAACTCAAGATGAGGATGAGGTTTATGAATTACAGTTTGGGCGGTATTTTGCTAGGGGTAAAGTAAAGGCGGGTTTACCGTTAGATGAGGATTAAATTTTGGTTGGCGCTAAGGTTTTTGTTAGGGTGTTGCTAAGTAAAATTGCCTTGTTGTGTTGCTTGCTGTTGCTGGTGAGTTGTCAAGCTGATCATTCAACTGCAAGCAATCAGGTTCAGGTGAAGGTGTCACGAGTAGTCAGTGGGCAAACTTTGGATGTTTTAGGTATGGCTGAACAACCAAACTTGACTTCTCGCGTCCGGTTGGTGGGAATTGATGCCCCAGATTTCCGCCAACGCCCTTGGGGTGAGGAATCTAGACAAGTGTTAGCGAATTTGATTGGTGATTCTGCACAACCTGTAATTTTAGAATTTGATCTGGAAGCCAAAGATCAAAATGGGCGGTTTTTGGCTTATGTGTGGAAAGATCAGCAGTTATTGAATGAAGAAGTGGTTAAACAGGGATATGCCTTATTTGTGGGGCGATCGCCTAACCATAAATATGACCAACGTTTGGAACGCGCCCAGCAATGGGCTAGACTCATGGGAAAAGGCATTTGGAACCCAGAAAAACCTCTGCTAATCTCCCCTGCTGAGTTTCGCCGTCGTTATCTTTAGGGAGTGGGTAAGAGGCAGGGGGGCAGGGAGCAGGGAGCAGGGGGAGAAGACGTGGGGGGACAAGAAAGATTGTGACTAATTTACAATGACTAATTACTGATGACTAATTTACAGATTTTTTTAGATATTGCTACGGAAGCGGCTTTGGCTGCGGGTGCGGTTTTGCAGGGTTATTTGGGTAAATTAGGAGATGCTATTACCGAAAAAGGCCGCCCTGGTGATTTAGTCACAGCTGCGGATAAAGCTTCCGAAGTCGTGATTTTGGATATTTTACGTCGCCACTTTCCTGAACATTCTATTTTGGCTGAGGAATCCGGAAAGTTAGGAAATCAAGACAATCAGTATCTTTGGGCAATCGATCCCTTAGATGGTACTACCAATTACGCTCACCAATATTCAGCTTTTGCTGTTTCCATTGGCTTATTAGTTAATGGTGTGCCTTCAGTAGGTGTAATTTATGACCCCTTCCATGATGAATTATTTCGGGCTGCTACTGGCTTAGGGGCGACGCGCAACCGCCAGAAAATTCAGGTTTCTGCAACATCAGAACTTAGTCAAAGTCTGTTAGTAACAGGATTTGCCTACGATCGCCGGGAAACATCGGATAATAACTATGCAGAATTTTGTCATCTGACTCATCTTACCCAAGGTGTGAGGCGTAGTGGTTCCGCCGCCCTGGATTTGGCTTATGTTGCTTGTGGACGGGTTGATGGTTACTGGGAACGGGGAATTTCTCCTTGGGATGTAGTGGCAGGTATAGTTTTATTACAAGAAGCTGGGGGGAAAGTTACAGCTTATAATGGTAATTCTTTCCAACTGGAATCAGGTAGAATCCTGGCAACTAATGGTAATATTCACGAAAAGCTGAGTCATGAGTTAATAGAAGTTCCACCTTTGTCAAGTTGGAAGTGATCGATAATTGATCAAATTAGGGAAAAATAATTATAGAACCCTGATAATTTGTTACTGACAAATTACCGATAAAGGTAAACTGGAAATAAAGATTAAGCTATTTGGGTGCAACACCGCTCTATGTCTCTCAAAATAGATCGTGGATTTTTTAAATATGATGTCACAGATAATCACGCAATTTTGTGTGTTTCCCTTGATGCAAGTGTAAAGGAAATACGTAAACGTTATCTGGAAATTGCCCGCCGGTTACACCCAGATAGCACTGCGTTTACTTCTACTGAAGAAAAAAATCTGGCTAGTGAATTACTGTCGAAATTCGTTAACCCGGCTTATGAAAGTCTCTCTACAGAACGGAGTCGCACAGAACAGGTAATTGTTTTGTCCCACATGGGTAAATCTCTGCGACAAGAATCCCATTCAGTAGAGGTGAATGGTGAGTTAGCGAAACAACTGGTTATTGCTTCTAATATTGATTTTTTTTACAAAACCGCTATCTCTAAATTGGGTGAGCATCAGTATAAAAACATACAACAATCTGCTAAAATTATATCCCAGATTAGCGAGTTAAATTTAGTGTACCTGATGCGGAATGGTAGTAATGTTTCCACTGTGCCAGGTTCATCAGGTGTAGTCCAAAGTAAAACAGCTACCGCTTCAACTACACCACCGCCACCACCGCCGCCAGTTAAACAAGATTCCGCCGCAGATCAGTATATCCGTCGCGCCCAAAACTTTATTCAGCAAAACCAATTTAGTCAAGCCAAGGTGGAATTACAGGATGCACTGAGGCTAGAACCAAAGAATAGTCGCTGTCATAGTTTAGTTGCCTTGGTATATTTAAAGCAAAATCAGTTAAAAATGGCTAAAATTCATTTTGATAATGCTTTGAAATTAAATCCCAAGGATGAAATAGCGTTGACATGGAAACCTAAAATAGAAAAGGCTTTAGGGCAACAATCGAGTGGCTCTCAAGTAACTTCACCTCCTCATGATGGCACTAATCAACCAGATAAATCTGGAGGTGGGGGTATGTTTGGTGGTCTTTTTGGTGGAAATAAAAAATAATGGTGTATCAGCCAGCAGCGGGAGCCAGGGATTTATTACCTTTAGACGTGGCTCAAAAACGCTGGATTGAAGATAGGTTACAGCAGGTGTTTCATGGTTGGGGATATCACAGGATTATCACTTCAACTTTAGAACGGATGGATACTTTGATGGCGGGGGAAGCAATTCAACGCCAAATGGTGATTCAACTGCAAAATGGTCAAGATGAAGAATTGGGCTTGCGTCCAGAGTTGACGGCTTCTATTGCTCGTGCAGTGGCGACAAGAATGGCAGGTGTTACCTATCCCCAACGCCTGTACTACAATGCTAATGTGTTTCGCCGCACTTGGGAAAATAAGCATAACCGTCAGCAAGAGTTTTATCAAGCTGGGGTTGAGTTGTTAGGTGTGGGGGGATTGTTGGCTAATGCAGAAGTGTTGCTATTGGCGAAAAATTGTTTGACTGCACTGGGTTTGCAGGATTGGCATTTAATTTTAGGGGAAGCGGGAATTACGCGATCGCTCCTGGAGGCTTTTCCGGTAAATATCCAAGGTCAAGTTCGCAGTGCGATCGCCCATCTGGACCGCATAGCCATAGATAATTTACCCCTAAGTGATACATTACGCGATCGCGCCCGTATGATGATGGATTTACGGGGTGATAGTGGCGATGTTCTACAAAAAGTCAGCAGCCTAGATTTAGATCCAGCACAACAAGAAACAGTTAATCACCTCAAATCTTTAGTAGAGTTATTAAAATCAGAAGGTGACTTTCCTTTAATTCTTGACCTCAGCTTAATTCAAACCATAGACTACTACACAGGTATAGTATTTGAAATCGTCAGCCATACCAATTCACAAGCCACAGTCTTAGGACGAGGTGGCCGTTACGACCAGCTTTTAGGTCTGTATCATCCCCAAGGAGAAAACATCCCCGGTATTGGTTTTGTACTCAATATCGAGGATTTATACCAAGTGATTTTAACTACAAATCAATTACCACAATCAACCCCAGTCAGTGACTGGTTAGTAGTAGCCCAAACAGCAAATGCCGAAGCTACCGCTTTGTCCCATGCCCAAAAATTGCGGGATTCCACCGAAGCCATTAGGGTGGAAATATATCTAAGTGGCAGAGATATGGAAGCTATCAGACAATACGCCAGCGATCGCGGTATCACCCAAATAGCTTGGGTTAAATCTGATGGTTCCATCGCCAATGAATCCTTGGGTTAGTGAGGGAATGGGGAGTAGGGGGGAGAAGGCGGTAACGTCCCAATGACTAATGACCATTCGCCATTCCTCCCCTGCTAGGCTAGATATAGCTGATCCGCAATAAAGGGAATCGAGAAATGGCACACACAATTGTTACTGATGTTTGTGAAGGAGTTGCTGACTGCGTAGATGCTTGTCCAGTAGCTTGTATTCACGAAGGGCCAGGGAAAAATGTCAAAGGAACAGATTGGTATTGGATTGATTTTGCCACTTGTATCGATTGTGGTATATGTATTCAAGTTTGTCCTGTAGCAGATGCGATCCTTCCAGAAGAACGGCCTGATCTGCAAAAAACACCATAAATTTACAATTTTGGCGGAAATTTTAGATTAATACAGGCATTTGAAACACTTCAACATTGCCTGTTTTTTATAGGTTTGTCGCCACCAGTGGAGCGTAAGTATGGCAACCCTAAAGGTAGTTAAGAGAAAAATAGAGGATAAAACCGTTACCAGTCACAGATTTTCACCCCGTTAATCATCTCCTTTCACCCATTGCTATAGGAGCGGTGTTAAGCCTTGAGCTAACAGTTTTTTCTAGAAAATTTGAATTATTAGATACATTATAGCTATTTTTGAATAAATTTTTTGTAAACTGTGTAAAAATGTCTAGTCAATTTCATCAGGTAACAGGTATGATTAGTTGGGTAATACAAAAAACCGTGTAAACGATAATTCATCTAGGGTTGTGCAAAATTTATGACCAAAAACAGTATAGCTACCACATCTAAGGTGTTGGCATTTTCTCTGGCTACCACAGCCGTAGGCTTGATGTCAGCTTCCGCAGCTTCAGCTTCAACACTGAATATTGACTTCACACGACTACCTGGTTCTATAAATGGAGAAACCGGTGTTTTCGTAGCTGACTTAAGTAATATTGGCTTTGACATCACCTCCATCTTGATTGCTGACAGTAACAACTTAGCTGGATCTCCTGGTTTCTTAAGCGGTTTTGATTTAGATGCTGTTAAACTCAGCACCACTCTGGTTGGCAATGCGTCACAGGTTGAAGCTCTATTTGGTTTAGGAGTATTCGATTTCAGCCCTGCTAACACTACTTTTACACCAGGAAACCAACGTCCTCCTGTTTCTGCCAATTTATTTGGTAGCACTGGTGGTAATGTGAACAACACAGTTGCTACATTGGGCAGCTTTGATGGCATATTTTCTGGTACTGACCTGAATAACTTTGTTGGTAACGGATTTTTGAGCTTGGGTGATGGTGGTCAAGTTCAATTTGACCTGACTAGTGCAGTTTCTACAAACACCCCACTATATCTTTACTTTGGAGAAGTGGGTTCTGCTAATGTAAACAACCCGTCCTTAGAAACTGCGACCATCACTGTTTTAGGTGATCATGACATCGTAGATCCCGTCGATCCCACCGATCCTGTTTCAGTTCCTGAGCCTGCTAGTGTAGCTGCTTTGTCCCTAATGGGAGTTTACTTCGCATCTCGCCGTAAGCAAGCTGCAAAAACTGTATAGGTTTCGCACTGAAACCAACTAGTTGAGGATAGAAACCCCACATAACTTCTTTCCTCAAATACTCTGAGTTGTGAAAATAAGCAGCCAGACATGGGAGCATAGATTACATATCTATGCTTTTTTGTCTATGTTTCTGATTCAACTTTTGGTGATTACTTATAATAAAATCGATCAATGTAGGTTATGGCAACCGCCAAGGACGTTAGGACATAAAGTGATCATAAAAGTTATACAACGAAAGGCTTTTACCCTACTCCCTACTCCCCAGCTATATTACCTAACTTATTTATAAGTGTTTAACCCAAAATGATATCAGTCCATAATTCTACTCCACTACTACAAGTTAAAGATGTTCACGCCGGATACAGCAAAGATATAGATATTCTACAAGGGGTGAATTTTTGTGTAGAACCGGGGGAATTGGTAACAGTAATTGGCCCTAACGGTGCGGGTAAATCTACCTTAGCCAAGACTATTTTCGGGCTATTAACTCCTCACACAGGTACAATTACCTTTAAAAATGAAAATATTGCGGGGCTAAAGTCTAATCAAATAGTCCGGAAAGGAATGTGTTATGTGCCGCAAATATCGAATGTTTTTCCTTCTTTGAGTATTGAAGAAAATCTGGAAATGGGGGCGTTTGTGCGTGATATTCCCCTAAAACCCTTAAAAGATAAAATTTTTACTATGTTTCCCAGACTGAGCGATCGCCGTCGTCAACGTGCTGGTACACTATCGGGAGGAGAACGTCAAATGCTGGCTATGGGCAAAGCTTTGATGTTAGAACCAAGTTTATTGCTATTAGATGAACCTTCTGCGGCTTTATCCCCTATTTTGGTAACGCAAGTATTTGAGCAAATTAAACAAATTAATCAAACAGGTACAGCTATTGTCTTAGTAGAACAAAATGCGCGGAAAGCTTTAGAAATGGCTGACCGTGGTTATGTCTTGGAATCAGGACGTGATGCGATTTCTGGCCCTGGTCAAGAATTATTGCATGATCCCAAAGTAGCGGAACTATATTTAGGTGCAGGTAAAGCTCATTGACTTAATTTGAGTTACTTTTTAATTTAGTTTCACGCAGAGGCGCATACTTCGACTTCGCTCAGTAAGCAGAGGCGCAGAGAGTAAATGTGTAATCTCTGCGTTACTCTGGCTAATACATTTTAATATTCTGGAACTGAAGGATCTACTTCCTTACTCCAGGCGTTAATTCCGCCTTTGACATTAGTTCCTTCAATACCTGCTGCTTTGAGGATACCCAGGGCTTTGGCAGAACGTCCACCTAGTTTACAATGAGCTATTAAACGATGACCATTGAGGATTTCTTTGACCTTGGCTACACCGTCACCGTTTTCAATATCCGGTAAGGGTATTAATACAGAACCGGGAATTTTAGCAATTTCGTATTCATGAGGATTCCGGACATCTAACAGGACAAAATCTTTTGCACCGCTATCCAGTAATTCTTTCAATTCTTTGACGGTCATTTCTGAGATTTCCATCTGCTGTTTAGCCTCCTCTGCTTGTGCTTGGGGAATACCACAGAATTGTTCGTAGTCTATCAGCTTTTCAATGACTGGGCGAATGGGATTAGGACGCAGTTTTAATTCCCGGAATTTCATGTCTAGGGCGTTGTATAACAGTAATCGCCCACTGAGAGTGTTTCCCTGTCCGGTAATGATTTTTACTGTTTCTGTAGCCTGAATAATACCAATCATTCCTGGCAAAATACCGAGTACGCCACCTTCTGCACAGGATGGAACCATTCCTGGTGGTGGTGGTTCGGGATACAAGTCACGATAGTTGGGGCCGTCTTCGTAGTTAAAGACTGTGGCTTGGCCTTCAAAGCGGAAAATGGAACCGTAGACGTTGGGTTTGTTTAATAATACGCAAGCGTCATTAACGAGGTATCTGGTGGGGAAGTTATCGGTACCATCCACGACGATATCATAAGGTTTAATGATCTCTAGGGCGTTTTCGGAACTCAGGCGAGTTTCGTGTAAGTCAACCTGACAATGGGGGTTGATTTCATGTATCCGGTTTTTGGCGGATGCAATTTTGGGTTTACCTACCCAGGATGTACCGTGAATGACTTGGCGTTGCAGGTTGGAAGTATCGACGATATCAAAGTCTACAATACCAATGCGTCCGATACCTGCGGCTGCAAGATACAACAGTAATGGAGAACCTAGTCCACCAGTACCAATACATAGGACACTGGCAGCTTTTAAGCGCTTCTGTCCTTCTAGTCCAATTTCTGGCAAAATTAGATGTCGGGAGTAGCGTTCATAATCGTCTTTGGTCAACTGGATTTCATCCAGGTTGGGATTTAGCATAGGAGTTATGGAGATCACCAAGGAATATTGATCTTATCGAAAAACGATATTTTTAAGTTATGTTTTCAATTGACTCTGGTTGGAACTGGTGATGATGATCAAGAGTCCAACTTTTGACTGTGGTAGCTTTGCCGTTTTGAACGGATACTATTATATACGAGTATTCTTCCCAAGCATATAGGCGATCGCATTCTGAGGGTGTAGCGGAATTGTCGGGGTGGGAGTGGTAAATACCGATAATGTTTAAACTGCGTTCGCGTGCTGTTTTTTGGGCTTGTAACATGACTTGGGGAGCAATAGCATATCTGCTTCTGGTAGTCTGTACTTTATATTCACCGGGAAAATCTTCTGCTTGGGTATTCCAGGCGTTTTCTGTGGGGATAATATCTATGACAGTTTTACCATCCCTACCCAGATAACCGAGAATTAATCCACAGCATTCTTCTGGGTAGGTGCTTTCTGCATGGTTGCAAATTATTTGCAGGTCTTGGGGAAGGATATTTATAATCCAGCTATTCATCAAAATTGTGACTTTGCTTGTCAATATAAGATGCTAACAGTTCCTTCACTTCCACGACAGCACTAATCAGGCGATCGTAATCAGAAGATTCCAGCATCTTCAACTCATAGCAAAGCAGTAGGTAATATTCCACCTCAATTACTCCATCCCTAGCTATTTCCAGAAAATCCAGTTGCATTTCATAGTCATCGCGATCGCATCCCTGCGCTATCTTAATGGGGATAGTCGCGCAAGCTAAACGAATTTGCTGTGTTAGCCCCTGTAATTCCTCTTCTGGAAAGGTTTTAGTAATTTCATAAACTGCAACTGTGAGTTCATGCGCTTTTTCCCATTCTGGCAGTTCTCTGAAGTCTGTCATGTTTATGTTGGTATCCTTGAGGATTAATAGGGGGACCAATGCCTATTTATCATAATATGCCACTATAGCAGTTCCCATGCTCGTGAGGTACAAAGTTTTTTAGTTTTAGGGAACAGGGAACAGGGAACAAATTGGTGTGTACTTCATCAGACTGGGAAAGGCTATATCCTCTCAACTACTCATATTAAGGAGAATTAGACTTTTGTAAAAATTGGACATTTTTATTTACAACAACCGCCAAGGACATTAGAACATAAACTGATCATAAAAGTTATACAACGAAAGGCTTTTACCCTACTCCCTACTCCCCAGCTATACACTTGCCAAAATTAGCTAAAAATTCACCCATTAAGGAAACCACTGTTTCCGGTGACTCAATCAACAAGCCATGACCACAACTGTCAATCACCACCAATTCAGCGTGGGGAATACCTGCGGCTAGTTGTTGCGAAAACTTAACTGGGGTGAGAATATCTTCTCTACCAACTAAAATCAGGGTGGGACAGTGAATATTCTGCAAACGGTCTTTGGTATCGCTGCCCAGTATGGCTCGACTATGATGATAGAGTGTATGTCTAGCGGGAGCAAAAGGATAATTCACCGCCCACTCAATTAGTTGTTCTACCATACCGGGAATAGCATAAAACTTGTCAGTAAATATCCAGGGAAAAACAACTTTTTCATACAGCTTTAGGTCTATATTACCCGGCAAATCCCCCCAGGTCTCAATTATCTGATGGAATTTCCTATCACCCTGGGCGAGACTAGAAAGCAAAATTAGACTTTTTACCCTTGTGGGGTCTGATAATACTAGTTCTTGGGCAATTTGACCGCCCATCGAATGACCAACCACATTGACCTGATCTATCCCAATATAATTAAGTAATGCAGTGAGATCATTGGCCATCTGTTGAATACTGTAGGGAATATCAGGGGCTGAACTGCGACCCATCCCGCGATTATCCACCCGAATCACTTGATATTGTTCAACCAGAGATGGCATGATTAACGACCAATAGGAGCGATCGCATAAGAAACCAGCAATTAATAATAAAGGTTCACCATCTCCTTTGATATCGTAGAACAAATCAATGTCGTTAACCTGAAGTTTAGGCATAAAGAGTCAAGAAGTATCTGCCAAAATCAATTTAATGATGCAACAAAACAACCCAATTGCAGTAGAATTTCGTGATGTTACTTTTAGCCGCAACCATCGCCCTTTAGTATCTCATCTTAATTTCTCTATTAGCCAGGGAGAGGCTTTAGTATTACTCGGACGCAGTGGAAGTGGTAAAACTACCACCATGAAATTAATCAATCGCCTGTTTACACCCACACAGGGAGATGTATTATTTGATGGTATTCCTACAACTACATGGGATGCAATTAAATTGCGGCGCAATATTGGTTATGTGATTCAAGAAACTGGATTATTTCCCCATTTTACTGTAGAACAAAATGTCGGTTTAGTCCCGAAGTTGCTGGATTGGCGATCGCCACAAATTAAAATGCGGGTTTCGGAATTGTTAGCAATGGTAGGTTTAGATCCTGCACAATTTGCCAAGCGTTATCCCCATGAACTGTCTGGGGGACAAAAGCAACGGGTAGGTGTAGCCAGGGCTTTAGCCGCCGATCCGCCAGTATTATTAATGGATGAACCTTTCGGCGCACTTGATCCCATTACCCGCTTAGAACTGCAACAAGAATTTCACCGCTTACAGCAAGAATTAAATAAGACAGTAGTTTTTGTGACCCATGATATTCAAGAAGCCTTTGTTTTGGCTGACCGCATTGGGTTGATGTCTGGGGGAGAATTGGTAGTATTAGGGACAAAGGATGAATTTAAGCGATCCAAACATCCAGAAAGCCTCGCCTTTCTCCAATGTCTGCAATCACTACAGGAGAATTTATGAAGGACTTTTTCTTAATTAAGTATGCGCCAGGAATCATCCGACATACTTCGGAACATTTATTAATGGTAAGTATTGCCATCGGCATTGCTACAATCGTTGGTATTCCATTGGGTATTTTAATTACCCGTAAAACTTATCTGCGGCGACCAATTCTTACTATTGCCAATATTCTGCAAACTATTCCCAGTTTAGCATTATTCGGGTTACTAATTCCAGTGCCTGTAATTGGGGGAATTGGTATTATCCCTGCCATTGTAGCTTTAACTTTATACTCCTTTCTGCCCATTATCCGCAATACTTACACTGGTATTACTGGCGTAGATCCCGCCATTCGAGAAGCTGGGCGAGGTATGGGAATGACAGATAAACAATTGTTATTACAAGTAGAGATTCCCTTAGCTATGGGGGTAATTTTAGCAGGTGTGCGGGTAGCAACAGTAATTTCCATCGGTATTGCCACAATTGCGGCCGCCATTGGTGCTGGTGGTTTGGGAGTATTTATTTTTCGCGGAATTGCAGTGGTAAATAATCAGTTGATTTTAGCTGGCGCAGTCCCAGCCGCGATGATTGCATTAGTAGCTGATTTCGGTATTGGTTGGGTGGAACAGAAGTTAAAATTTAAAGCCTGAATTTAGTGGGGTAGAAATTTTGTAATTCTATTGATGAGATAGTATGAAAAAATATTTGACATTATGTATTTTAAGTTGTTTTTTGTTAGTGGCGATCGCCAGTTGTAATTTTAATCCTAATTCTAGCAGTGCTGGTGATATTGTTGTTGCCTCTAAAGACTTTACCGAACAAGATATTTTAGGCGAACTGTTAGCCCAGCAAATCGAAGAAACTACCGATTTAACAGTTACCCGCCGTCCCCGTTTAGGTGGTTCCTTCGTCTGCCATAATGCAATTCTCTCTGGACAAATTGACGCTTATATTGAATACACAGGCACAGCCTTTACCGCCATTTTAAAACAACCAGTAATTAATGATCCAAATGTAGTTTACGAAAAATTAAAACAGACCTATGCAGAACAATTCAATTTAGAAGTTATGCCCAGCTTAGGGTTTGAAAACACTTACGCCATGATTATTCGTGGTGAAGATGCTGAACGTTATAATATTCAAACTCTCTCAGAAGCTGCTAAATATACACCTCAATGGCGGGGAGGGTTCGGATACGAATTTGTAGAACGAGAAGATGGTTTACCCGGATTAGCACAAACCTACAATTTAAGTTTTGGTAGACCTCCCCGAATTATGGATTTAGGGTTAATATATCGGGCATTAATTCAAAAACAAGTAGATATAATTGCAGGTAATTCCACAGATGGGCAAATATCCCGCCTCGGTTTAGTGGTACTTCAAGATAATCAAAAATATTTCCCCCCTTATGAAGCGACTCCCATTGTCCGTAAAGAAACCTTAGCTAAATATCCTCAATTAATCACAGCCATAAATCAAATTACTGGTAAAATTACAGCCGATGAAATGCGACAGTTAAACAATTTAGTTGAAGGTGAATTACAGGATATTAAAACAGTCGTAAGTGAGTTTCGCAAAACAAAGGGATTAGTATCGTCATTCTAAATGTGCAAGTTCAATCTTAAAAAATCAAAAGGATTTTAACCAGTTCGTAGGGTGAGTTAGACGGCGGTTAATGATTTTTTGATGAGCAACCTTTGTTTCCGTCGTAACCCACCGCAATATCCCTAATTGAAGATTAAATCTAACCGCTTTTGGGTGATTTCTAAGGCTTCTTCTGGAGAATTTTGACCTAGTAATACTGATTCTATTGCCCGACCTAAGCTATCTGATATGCGATTATAACCTGGAAAAATGGGACGCGATCGCCCGTATTTAGCTTGGTCTAAAAATACTTGAATTGGGGGTATTTCCTGGACAAATTGCTGATATTGTGGGTCTTGGCGAGATTTGATATTAATTGGTAAATAACCAGTTCCTAATGCCAATTCTGTCTGAAATTCTGCACTCATGGCATACTCAGCAAAAGTGAAAGCGGCTTTTTCCCGTTCTGGTGTGGTTTTGAATAAAAATAGATTCTCACCACCAATGCTAGTAGCAGGTTCTTGATTCATGGGTATGGGAAAAACGTCAAAGTCTACCCCACTAGAGGTAAATTCTCCCAGACTCCAAGGGCCAGTGACTTGCATAGCCACATTACCAGCGATTAAGTCTCCGGTTTCATAGCCTCTTTCTGGGCCGGATAAAATAGCGGAACCATCGTCAATCAGATTACGCCAAAATTGCAAAGCAGCGATCGCACTGGCATTATTTTCTAACATTACGCCCCCTGGTTCTTGGACATCTCCCTGTACTAATTCACCACCACCACTCCACATAAATGGTAGCCAAGTGAAAACTGTAAATTCTCCCTTCCCCAAAGGTAAAAACATCCCATATTGATCTATGCGACCATCATTGTTGGTATCACGAGTCAATTTTTTAGCAACTTCCCGAAACTGTTCCCAAGTCCGGGGTAATTCTGTAATACCTGCGGCTTCAAACAAACTGGGACGGTAATACACAGCTAAATTATTTGTCGCAAATGGCACAGACCAAATTTTCCCCTGGTATTCCATTGATTCAAACAAGGCGGGGTCAATTTCGGCTTTAACTGGAGAATTATTCAGTTGTTCATCTAAAGGAATTAAGGCTTGCAGTTCCACTAATTGCCCGGCAATGGTAGGGTTATACCATAATAAATCCGGAGGAGCATTGCCCACCACTGCGGCTAAAATTTTGGGCGTTTGCTGGTCTTGTTGTCCTGCGTACAGTGATTCTACTTGAATATTGGCATGAGTTTGGTTAAATTTATCTACAAGCCTGTCTAAAACATCGCGGTTGGCTGGGGGATTGACACCTTGCCATAAAGTTAGATGAACTACATTGGTGTTTGCTGTGCGTAGGGTTTGACATCCAGCTAATGCTACTATGCCGACAAACAGTAACAGCAATAATTTTCTGGAATAAAATCGGAATTTATGGCTTTTTTTCCGGGATTTCTGGGGGGTGAAAAAAAGCCGAGAATAACGTCTCATAAGGGTTCGGAAAATTGAGTTAATTGGCAATAGTGAAGCTATAAAATTCAATAGGCTATCCTTTGGATTAAATTCAAAACTATATATATCCTAAACTTTGAAGTAAGAGTTAATTATTTAAGATTATGGCAGGACACAGTAAATGGGCTAATATTAAACGTCAAAAAGCGGTGGTAGATGCCAAAAAGGGTAAGACTTTCGCGCAGTTGTCTAGGGCGATTATTATTGCAGCCAGGAGTGGTGTACCAGATCCTAGCGCTAACTTTCAGCTACGCACAGCCATTGATAAGGCCAAGGCGGCGGATATTCCTAATGATAATATTGAACGGGCGATCGCCAAAGGTGCGGGAACTTTTGGGGGAGATGGCGCTAATTTTGAGGCTATTCGCTATGAAGGCTACGGACCCGGTGGTGTAGCAATTTTAATTGAAGCCCTCACAGATAATCGTAATCGCACGGCGGCTGATTTACGGGGTGCTTTTAGTAAAAATGGGGGAAATCTGGGTGAAACTGGTTGCGTTAGCTGGATGTTTGACCAAAAAGGTGTGTGTGTTGTGCATGGGGTAGAGGATGAAGAACAGCTTTTGGAAGCATCAATGGAAGGTGGGGCTGAGTCATATCAGATGACAGAAGATGACATGGCTGAGGTATTTACAGAAATGTCAAATTTAGAGGTTCTCAGTCAAACTCTCAAGGATAGAGGTTTTCAGGTAAATGATGTAGAGTTACGCTGGATTCCCAGTAATTATATCGAAATTGCTGATGCTGACCAAGGGCGATCGCTTCTCAAGTTAATTGATACCCTAGAAGGGTTAGATGATGTCCAAAATGTGACTGCAAACTTTGAAATAGCGGATAGTGTTGTGGATTTGTTGATGGTTTGACAGTAAGGGGTATTGAAAAACTTCCCCCAATACATAGCATTTCCTAGTCTAATAAAATACAAAATTATCTGCGTTTATCTGCGTCCATCTGCGTTGAGTGATTACTGCTGACTCATTTGCACGGGAATCGCTATATAGACAAATATCAAATATCCACCTGGGGAAAATGCAATCATTGTAACTACCCCAAGGATGTAAAATTTTGGTTACATTCATTAAGCATCTAGAATTTGTCCTCTTTTTATAAGGTTCTCACCATGACATCCAAAGCATCTTCCCCCCTACCTAATTTTTGTGAAGGGATTCAATATTTTGGTGAGGCGTTACCAAATTTTGAAAAATATGGTATAATGCCAGCTATAGATTCTGGCAAAAAGGCGATCGCAGACCCTACAGATCCCGCAGCCGTATATCAAACTTTACTTGCTGCTGATGCCCTCCGCTACCTCACACTGCAAGTTACAGCTAGTAAGGCATCTGGACACCCAGGCGGTTTTGCCAGTCAAGCCGAAGCTTATGCAGCCCTAGTAATGCTGGGTCACAAGAATATTATCACCGAAGTGGGACACCATGCCCCTGGATTCTATAGTGCCATGTTTTTGGATCGTTCCTTAGAAGACATGGGCATTTTTAATGTACAACAATTGCGCGATCGCTTCCGAGAAAAGCACGGACTATTAGGACACCTTTCCGGTTTCATCCCTGGTATACTCGCACCGGCGGGACCTCTAGGACAAGGACAACACTTTGCTATGTCCGCCGCTTTGCTGCATCAAGATAAATTATTCCCCTTTACTGTGGGTGATGGTGGATTGGGTGAGCCTTATATTGTCAGTGCGATCGCACACTTTAACACAGCATATCCCAGCGTCACCAACTTCTTACCCGTCATGGTGTGGAATGGTTACAGCCAAGAACATCATAGTATGGTTTCCCTCAAAACCAACGCCGAAATGAAAGCCTACTGGCAAGGAAACGGTTTTGCGGAAGTCGTATTAGTCGATGCGAAAGACTTTGACGACCAAAACCAACCAGAGGATTATGTAGATAGTACCGTCTTTTCCTTCGAGCAGCGCCTAGCCTTCACCAAAGCCGTACTTTTAGGAATGGATAAAGCCGCCCATTCAGCCTTAAATGGAAAGTTAACGGTATTCATCATTAAACAACTCAAAGGCGCAGGAGTTCACGCCTTGGGTTCCCAATCTCACAACCTGTATCCGAAAGATACCCTAGATGCGCCGCACATTATCAGTGCATTAAAAACCCGTGCGTTATCAGTAGAAGCTTGGGAATTAGTGCGGACAAATGCCGAACGCGCCGGAGGAGGCCCCGCAGCCAAAACAGTAGTTACAGAATTTGAATTACCATTAGCAGATTTAGGAAAATTACCCTTAGAAGAATATCCAGTAGGTGGAGATCCCAAAGTTGCTACAACTGTAATGGGTAAATTAGTGGGATATGTGGGTAAAAAAGATAGTAACTTCTTAGTCACCAACGCCGACGGAAACGCCGCATCAGGAATTGGTAATATTAATGAGGCATTAAAAATCATTCACCCCACCACTGATGAAACCTATCATCAAGCACCAAACGGACAAGTTTATGAACCATTGAGTGAAGATGCTTGTGCAGGTTTAGCGGCTGGTTTATCCTTAATGGGTGCGAGAACATTATGGTGTTCTTATGAATCTTTTGCCATCAACGGTGTACCAATTTGGCAAACAGTCATCCAAGCAATGGCAGAATTGCGCCGTCAAACACCGTCTAGCATAACATTATTTACAGCCGGAGCATTAGAGCAAGGGCGCAACGGTTGGACACACCAACGCCCGGAAATAGAAGCTTACTTTGCGTCACTGATGCGGAATGGAAATGTCTTCCCATTATTTCCCCCTGATGCTAACAGTATCCAAGGCTGTTATGACTGGGCTTTGCAAACAAAGAATAAGGGAATTGTGATTACAGCCAGTAAGTCACCGTTACCAATTCGCACAACTTTAGAACAAACTCGGCAAGGATTAGAAGATGGTGCAATCTTATTACAAGAAGTACCAGGAGATAAACAAGTTGTGTTTGCAGTCATTGGCGATATGACATTAATTCCTGTGTTTGAAGCGGCGGCTTTCTTAGAAACTGAAGGTATTGGAGTGAAGATTATTTCTATTATCAATCCTCGCCGTTTGTATCGTCCTGAAGATACTGCTTGGGAAACTTGTTCAGAAGCCGATGGTGGTTTTATGGATGATGCCAAATTTGCCGAATTGTTTGATGGAAGTGCCTTAATTGGTGTAACTGGTGGTGCTGCGGCGATGCTGGAACCAATTATGTTACGCAGTAATTGCAAGCGTGATACTTTCGCCTGGAAGCGTGGGGAAACTACCGCCAGTGCTGGTGAGTTGATGGCGTTTAATGGCTTGACTGCGGAAGCGTTGACTAAGCGGGCTATTGAGTTAGTCCATTAAGGATTTTTAAACCGCAGATGTACGCAGACGAACGCGCATAATTTGGCGTTTGGTTGCGTATATTTGCTGTTTGCAATATAAAATAAACATAAGATAATTTCTTAATGTTTTATATTTATAAATTTTCATAAATATAACTCTAGATTAATTTTCTACTGAACTGATCTATAAATTAAATAACAATGTTATGCGTGAACAACAAGCAGAAAAATTTCTTCAAGCTTTTCAAGAGAAAGTTCCAGGTCTGCGGAAGAAAAAACTTGTTTTTCTGTTAATTGGTCGTACAGGAGTTGGAAAGTCTAGTACGGTCAATGCACTGATAGGAAAAACAGTTGCAGAAGTTGGTGACTATGAAGCAACAACAATGGGAGTTGAATCTTATGAGTCTGAATTAGAAGGCATAAAATTTCAAGTGATTGATACTCCCGGTCTTTGCGACGATATTGAAGAAGCAGGAAGAGATCAAGAGTATTTAGACCTTATGCTTTCAAAAGTAACACAGATAGATTCAATGTGGTTTGTTAGTCCTTTAAATGAGACAAGAGTTAGGAGAGATGAGATTCAGGCAATTGAATTAATTACAAAAGCATTTGGTACTAAAGTATGGGAACACGCTGTTATTATATTCACATTTGCTAATTATGTTAATTCATCAAAATATTCAGAAGCTTTAAGAAAAAGAACAGAACTTATTCAAAAAGCAATAGCGAATTGTGAAGATGTAGGTTCAGAAGTGGCACAAGCTATTCCATCTCTAGCAGTCGATACTGAAAGCGAAACAACCCCAGATGGCGAAAAATGGCTGGGAGAACTTTTTACAAAAGTATTTTCTAGAATATCAGAACGTGCTGCCTTACCATTTTTTTTGATGATGGCAGATAGTATTAAACCAGTATCACTAAATCCATTAATAGATAATACCGTCGGTGCTTATCAAGCGAGAATAGAACTTACTGAAGAACAGAAGAAGGAAGTCAAAAAAAGAATTGATGCTTCAATTATCCCAGGTTTAGCGATAGCAGGAGCTAGTATTGGATCGGTATTCGGTCCGGCAGGTACTGCTATTGGTGGTGGAATTGGTGCTGCAATAGGATTAATTGCATGGCTTTGGGATTAAATTTATACATACTATTGAAAAAAATATTAAATATATAGTCTGTAGGGTGGGTTAGCGACAGCGTAACCCACCAAACCAATAACCTAAGCTAAAATGGTGGGTTATGTTGCAAACAAAAATCTTCACGTTCAACATATTATTCTCTGCGCCTAACCCACCCTACATCCTTTGTATCTTTAGTTCTTATACAAATAAGAGATGACATAGAAATAGAACTCTACTATGGCATAATTATCGGAATAACTTGATTTTTATTTCGTCGATACACAAGGAAATCACTATCAAAAGTTAATAAAGAACTATTTAAATACATTTCAGACATTCGCACCAAACAAGCATCCGCTAAAGACATAGGTACAGATTGATAAGTTTTGATAAGTTCCCCAATAACGGTAGCTTCTTCATCCAAATTAAAAGGTATTTTAATAACTCCATTACTCACCAAACTTATCACAGCATATTGACCACCATAAACATTTCGCAATATGAAGCAAGCTTCTGAAATAACAGCTTCACAAGTTAATAAAGGCGGTTCAATATTAGCCCATTGTGCTGTTACCCATGTATGAAAATTATCCCGGCGATTAATTGCAGCAACCAATGGTCCTGTATCTAGCAATACACATCCCTTCATCACGAACCGTAACCATCCAAATAATTTTTATTGGTAGACAAATCATTTGCTGCTTCCACACAACCAATGTATTCTTGAGCCATAGTTAAAGCCGAAACACCTGATGTTTGGGGTTGATTTGATAACCCTTGTTTGTCGATTTTCGCTAGTAAAAATTCCACAAAATCCAGCGCCTCTTGTTGCCTATCAGGAGGTAATATCCTTACCTTATCTATAATGATTTCTTCAATACTCATTTTATTTGTCCTCTAGGAGAAATAAATATAGTTGATATTTTATCACATAACACTATAATTAGCTACTATTGTAAATAGTGGCTGAGGTTGCAAAGGTCAATCATCATGTTTACCAGATTATCCGGTGCGCCTCAGTTATAATAAAATAATACCAAAAATTTTCCTCAATTTCAGACTTAAGGTTATTCATAATGCTGCAAATCATCCAAGCAACCTGTACAAACGGTGAACTTGTTTTGAGTGAAAAGCTAAGTTCCGAATTAGAGGGTAAAACCATACAAATTATGATTCTCGAACCAAGCGAATCTACTCAAGCAATAGATTCTGAAGAATCCAAAATACAGCAATTTCTAGAACGAGTTAATAACTACTCCTTCCCACTCCCCCAAAACTACAAATTCAATCGAGAAGAAATCTATGACAGATAAAATTTTTCTCGATACCAATCGCTGGATTTATCTTTATGCTAAAAATCCGCCCGAAAAATCCCAGCAAGTTGCAGAAATATTAAAAAATAATTCTTCATCGCTTCTAGTTAGCACTCAGATTTTGGGTGAATTATTTCATGTTTTAACCAGAAAAAAATTCACATCAAAAGCAGATGCTATAACAATAATATCAGATATAGTTAACACTTTTCCGATTCAGCCAATTAACACAACAGAGGTTATACAAGCATTAGAAATTAACGCAAAATATCATTATTCTTATTGGGATAGTCTGATTATAGCTACAGCTTTACTAAGTGAATGTTCCATCATCTACTCAGAATATATGCAACATAATCAGCTAATAGAGAATAAAGTAAGAATCCTCAATCCATTGATTTAATTTAATTTTGATTCAGTATTCAGTAACCAACCAAACCAATAACATAAGTGTAAATAGTGGCTGAGGTTGCAAAGGACAATCATCATGTTTACCAGATTATCCGGTGCGCCTCAGTTATAATAAAATAATACCGAAAATTTTACTCAATGTAGGAGTTAATCATGGTAATAAAATTTGAAGAAATATATAGAGATATTGATACTTTACCAGAAGAAGCTCAAACCTTACTACTTGATTTTATTCAGTTACTCAAAAAGTGTTACCCACAAACAGAGTTGGAAAATGATAATCAAGAGAAAAATCTCTATGAAAAGTTTGAGAAAATGGGATTAATTGGTTGTTGTTCTGTCGAAGAAGATTTATCAACCACTTATAAACAAGTTTTATCTAATACATTATCGACTAAATATGATCATCGTTGATACAGGATTTTGGTTAGCTCTGATTGATAAAAAAGACAATTACCATGAAATAGCTAAACAAGCTTTGAAAAAATACAACGAACCTTTAATCACAACATGGTGTGTTGTAACAGAAACCTGTTATCTTTTGCTAACTCGCAAGGGAGTTAAAGCTCAAGTTACTTTTATCAATAGTCTGAAACAAGAATTATTTACGATTTTTAATTTAGAAACTAATCATACTGCTAGAATTATTGAATTAATGGAAAAATATGCTGACCTACCAATGGATTTAGCTGATGCTTCCTTAGTAATTTTAGCAGAACATTTAGGACATGGACGCATTTTTTCAGTAGACCAACGTGATTTTAATACCTATCGTTGGAAGCAAACTTATCCTTTTGAAAATCTCCTATTTTAACGGAGAGTTTTTGATGACACTAGCATATATGATTGCAAAAGGTGAAACAGATATAGAGATTTTACAGAAATTACTGCCAAAAAATTTGATTCAAGATATCCAATTTATAGCAGGTGAAAGTTCTTATAGAGCGCGTTCTTTAGCTACTTCACTTCTAGCGACTCGAAAAATACCAGTTGCTCTTGTCATCGATGCAGATACAGATAACGAATCTCAAGTATTTGAAAAGCAAGATTTAATTAATTATGTATTAAATCTTGCATCTTCTGGTACTCCCTTTCAATTATTTTTGGCTGTTCCTCAATTAGAAATTTTATTGTTAGAAGATAAATCATTAATTGAGAAAATGGCACAAAGGAAATTTAATGATTTAGAATGGCAATTTGCACAAAGTAAACCTAAAGAATTTTTAGAGACAGTCTTAGGAAAAGAACAGTCAATAAACGAGAGAATATTTAGCAATATCAATGAGAAAGAAATTAAAATATTGCAACAACACCCATTAATACAAGAAATGATAGTTTTCTTATCATCTCTGACCTCAGACGTTATGATAACACAGCGATGATGGGTTAGCGATCGCGTAACCCACCAAAGCAATAAATATGTGTAAATAGTGGCTGAGGTTGCAAAGGTCAATCATCATGTTTACCAGATTATCCAGTGCGCCTCAGTCTGTAGGGTGGGTTAGCGATCGCGTAAGCCACCAAAGCAATAAATATGTGTAAATAGTGGCTGAGGTTGCAAAACAGTCCGTCGAACTATTTTAACTAATTTCAATAGGTGAGACATTTTTCCATTCTTCAGAGTCATTTTTTGCACACCAAAGGTCAAACTTCTGCTGAAGATTTAACCAAAGTTCCGGCGTAGTTTGAAAAGCATTTGCTAACCGCAAAGCAATATTAGGTGTTACACTTGCACGTTCATTGACAATTTCCGAAACCGTTTTTCGAGACACACCCAAAATATTAGCAAGTTCTGTCACCGTTATATTTAAAGGTTCTAAATATTGACGTTTAATCAAAGCACCAGGATGTCTAGGTTTTCTGTTAGTATTCATGTTCATAATCCTAATGATAATCCTCGTAATTTACGTCGTAAGCATCTCCATCTTGAAAAACAAAAGTTAAACGCCAATTACCAGAAACTGTAACTGAATATTCACCTTTCCTATTTCCTATTAATTGATGAAACTTAGAGCCAGGAAAATTCATATCCTCAGCTACAGATGCAGCATCTAATCTATCTAATAAATCTAACAGTTTTTAAGCATGATTTGGATTAACCCCACTTCTATTATCGTCTTCAAACAGCTTTCTTAAGCCCTTATGCTTGAAATTTCTGATCATAAGTAAAATAATAATATTTAGTGTAACCCATGAGGTTACACTCGTCAATAGTTAGCGATCGCGTAAGCCACCAAAGCAATAAATATGTGTAAATAGTGGCTGAGGTTGCAAAGGACAATCATCATGTTTACCAGATTATCCGGTGCGCCTCAGTTATAATAAAATAATACCGAAAATTTTACTCAATGTAGGAGTTAATCATGGTAATAAAATTTGAAGAAATATATAGAGATATTGATACTTTACCAGAAGAAGCTCAAACCTTACTACTTGATTTTATTCAGTTACTCAAAAAGCGTTACCCACAAACAGAATTAGAAAATCATACTTCTATTTCTCCTCTCCAAACCCTAGAATCTTTATCTGAGCTTGACCCCTGGACACAAAGCCTAATAGGTGTAATTCGCTTAGAATCAGAAAATCCAGAAGAAAGTTATGTTAATTACCTAGAGGAGAAATATAGTTGAAACGGGTATTATTTGACAGCGATGTTTTGCTGGATATTTTAGCAGAGCGACAACCGTTTGTTGTCGCCTCAGCGCAAGCATTAAATACAGTTATCAAAAAACAGGTACAAGGCTTTGTTTCAGGACACGCTGTTACTAATATTTTCTATATTTTACGTCGCCAAATTAGTAGCGAAGCAGCACGTAAATTAATAGAAACCTTATTGCAACACATTAAAATTGCCAGCGTTACAGATGAAGTAATTCACCAATCTTTGCAAAGTCCAATTAAAGATTTTGAAGATGCAGTGACAAGTGCAGCAGCAATGGCTGCAAGTTTAGATTTTCTCCCAGCTTTCCAATTTAAAAATTAAAGTTCTCATGGTTTTAGCAAACAAGACATAACCTTTTGCTTCTAAAAACAGATATACTTTAGAAGTATCTATATTTTTGAGATTAGTTAGGGCTAAATCTTCTATTAAAACAACTTTAGGCTGATATTTATCCCAGTTATTAGAAATCATAACTTGATAATCTAAACCCTCAACATCAATACTCAAGACATCAATTGTCTGTCCTGGGGGGAGATATTGATCTAAAACTTCAGCTAATGTTTGAGTTTGTAGTTGAGTTTCAGCAACTATTTTATATTTACTTCTTGTAGTAGCAAGTTCTGAGGATACGGGTAAACAAAAACTATTGAGTCCTGGTTCATCAAATTGATAATAAGTTAAAGTTTCTGGTTTATCAGATATGGGAATTTCCAAATTAATATCCCTGGGACGCAAATCATTAAAAATTTTCATGCTTCCCGGCATAGCATCAATATTAATCCCTTTCCATCCTCTGAGTAAGTAGAAATAATATGTATTAGAAAATCTTTGGGGATGATGCGCGCCGACATCTACATAAAAACCTTTGAACCTACCGTCAAACAATTCTGCAACAATCATATCCTCCCCATCTTGAGACCAGGATATTTTGTGGAAAGCATACTGGTGATTAGTATATGCGGTAGAGTATCCGAGAGCTACTTTTACAGATTGTTTAATTTTTGCAATAAATTTGCTTGTTTCAGTAGGCATATATATCTGGGGAGTGGGGAGTGGGGAGTGGGGGGAGTGTGGTTGATACCGCCATAGCTCAATTTTACTGGAAAGCGATCGCATTCTTTAACGTGCGATCGCCTGCATGAAAATTCCAATCAAAATTACCCTATATCAACCACCAGCCACAGCTGGGACAATACTGACCTCATCGCCATCTTTTAGGGGTGTATCTATCCCTTCTAAAAAGCGAATATCTTCACTATTCACATAGAAATTTAAAAAGCGCCGAGCCTGTCCTGTTTCATCACACAACCGAGCTTTGATACCTGGACAGTGTGTTTCTAAAGAGTCAAAAAGTTCGGAAACACTACTACCACTACAGGTGAGGGTAGCTTGGTTATTGGTGAATTTTTGCAGCGCAGTGGGAACTAAAACAGTAACAGCCATAGAAGTAGAAATTTAAGAATGAAAGGGGAGAGTTAAGAGTCAGATTAGCAGTTGAAAGTTAGGAAAAAACTCTTAGAGGATGTTTTAAAAGTTTTGGGCGAATATAATTCGCTACTACACAAGCAGAACGCGTAGCGGCTTCCCGTAGGGAAGTCCACCTCCGTGGACTAATGAAAAACCGAGGTTTTTAACCCGCGCAGGCGGGTTTAGTTTGTGTAGCCGCGACTTCTAGTCGCCAGGGCTAGTAATAATCGATAATTTACAAACATCCTCTTAACTCACAACTACTAAATTAAACCAAGACTTGTTGCCATTCTAAGCGGTCAAGTGTCCGAGAGCGCTCTAAGGCACGTTCAAAACTATCGAGTTTAGCGTCAATTGTCAACGGTTCACCGATATAGCCTTGGACTGCTTCTTGGGTTTTTAAACCATTACCAGTAATGTAAACCACTGTAGTTTCATCTGGATCAATTTTGCCGGCTTCGACTAATTTTTTCAGCACAGCAATAGTTGTACCGCCGGCTGTTTCTGTAAAAATGCCTTCTGTTTCTGCTAGTAGCTTGATTCCGTCAATAATTTCGGCATCGTTTACTGATTCAATATTACCGCCAGTTTTCTTGGCTAGTTCCACAGCATAAATACCATCAGCAGGATTACCAATAGCTAATGATTTAGCTATTGTATTGGGTTTGACGGGTTTAATAAAGTCTCGTCCTTCTTTGAAGGCTTCGGCTATGGGTGAACATCCTTCTGGTTGAGCGCCACTGAAGCGGACATCTTTACCTTCTACTAAACCGACTTCTACAAACTCTTGGAAACCTTTATAAATTTTTGTAAATAGGGAACCAGAAGCCAGGGGAGCAACTACATGGTCAGGAAGTTCCCATCCCAGTTGTTCTGCTACTTCAAAGCCTAATGTCTTGGAACCTTCAGAATAATAAGGACGTAAATTAATATTGACAAAACCCCAACCATGTGTATTGGCAACTTCAGAGCAGAGGCGATTTACTTGGTCGTAGTTGCCTTTAACTGCCATGAGGGTGGGACTGTAGATTAAACTACCCAAGATTTTACCAGCTTCTAAATCTGCGGGGATGAATACACAACAATCTAAACCGGCATGAGCTGCGATCGCAGCTGTAGAATTTGCTAAGTTACCAGTACTAGCACAGGAAACTGTACTAAAGCCTAATTCCCTCGCCCGGCTAAGAGCCACTGACACCACCCGATCTTTAAAGCTCAAGGTGGGCATATTTACAGCATCATTTTTAATATAAAGTTTATTTAGACCCAGGCGACGCGCCAGACGGTGGGAACGAACCAGGGGAGTCATACCTGTTCCCACATCAATCACGTTATCAGTTGCAACAGGTAAGAAGGAGCGGTAACGCCAAATAGAATTGGGACCGGCGGCAATTTTTTCACGGGTGACAGTTAGACGTAATTGACTATAGTCATATTTCACTTCCAGTGGACCAAAGCACAACTCGCAAACATGACTAGCTTTAAGTTCGTATTCTGCACCACACTCTTTACACTTTAATGCGGTGAACGTCGCGTTTGTTGCTTGGGTATCTTTGGTGATTGCCTGAGTCATAAATAAAGCCTTCCCTGTTTTGTCAGTCAACTGTGGATTGATACTAGCACGAGGCAAAATAACCGTCAAACATACCCGACTATTTTTATCGGGTATTGTTATCGTGTGGATGTGAATCCTTTAGATAGAGGAGTTGTTCAGCTATGACAGCTACTCCCAATAAAGAAAGGAATAAAGAAGCATTCTTGCAACATATCCGTGATTACTTCCGTAACACAGATCCAGAAGTTGATGCAGAACGAGTAGTGCGCTCAGTTTTCCAATTACTATCTCAACGCATTACCAGAGGGTAAATTGATGATGTGATTAATATGTTACCGCCCGCTTTGCGAGAACTTTGGCCTGAAGAAGTCCGCGCTTAAATGCATGAGGAATAGATATTTAAGGTGGAGGAAGAAGAATCTGCAAGCTAAAATAATACATAAATTATTTTTAGTTATTTTTCTTTTCTCATGACTACAGTTAGCGAATATTTATTTCAGCGATTAGAAGGCTTAGATGTGGAACATATATTCGGTGTACCGGGAGATTATGTTCTTGATTTAATGGATGTCTTGAACCAAACCTCCATAAATTTAATTTGTAATTGTAATGAATTAAATGCTGGTTATGCAGCAGATGCTTATGCACGGATCAGGGGGTTAGGTGCTGTTTGTATTACCTATGGTGTGGGTGGTTTTAGTTTAGTGAATGCTGTGGTTGGTGCTTATGCAGAACGGGTTCCCCTAGTAGTAATTAGTGGTGCGCCTAACAGTTCCGTGAAAAAAAGTAAATTGCTGTTACACCACACTACCGGAGACTATAACCTGCAACTTTCGATTATGGAAAAAATCACGGTTGCTGCTGTCAATTTGACTCAAGCTAGTCAAGCAGCAACTCAAATTGATCAAACTTTGGCGGCTTGTCTGCATTATAAACGACCTGTTTATATTGAAATTCCTGTAGATTTGGTGAATCAACCTTGCATTATTCCCGAAATTCAACTACCTCTGTCCTTAAAGTTCACAAATCCAGAAACAGAATCAGCCGCTTTAGAGGAAGCAGTAGAAGAAGCGGTCAATTTATTAGAAAAAGCACAGCGTCCCGTAATTTTAGCAGGTGTGGAATTTCATCGGTTTGGTTTAGAAAATCAATTGCTGCAACTGTTAGAAAATACTGGCTATCCTCTGGCTACCACTATGCTGGGTAAATCTTGTATTTCGGAAATGCACCCCCAATTTATTGGTAACTATGTCGGGGCTTTGAGTCGAGAAGATGTCTGTCAAAGGATCGAAACGGCTGACTGTGTGTTATGTCTGGGTGCGATTATGTCTGATATGAATTTGGGAGGATATACAGCTAACCTGGATGAGCGTAAGTTGATTAATGCTAATTCTGAGAAAGTGAAGATTAAGCATCATTTTTATCAACCTGTATATTTAGGAGATTTTATTGAGGGTTTAATTAGCAAACTTCAGAAAAAAGACCCCGAAAATTTAGATATTAAACCAGCTTGTCATGTACTTTCTGAAAGTTTTATTTCCCAACCAGAAAACAAATTGACAAATCAGCGTTTTTATGAGCGGATTAATCATTTTCTGGAAGATGATTTTATTGTAATTGCTGATACGGGAGATGCTATTATCTCGACAATGGATTTATTCATGCCTCAAAATACAGATTTTATTGGACAAGCCTTTTATTTATCCATTGGTTATTCCATTCCGGCTTGTTTAGGTGCAGCTATGGCTGATCCTCACCGTCGGTTAATGATTTTTGTGGGTGATGGCGCTTTTCAAATGACGGCTCAAGAATTATCTACGATTATTCGCTATAAATTGAACCCGATCATTTTCTTAATTAATAATGATGGTTACACTATTGAGCGGGTGATTCAAGATGGTGCTTATAATGATATTCAACCTTGGAAATATCATCAAATACCGCAAGTTTTTGGCGAAAGTTGGAGTTGTGAAGTTTCTACAGAAGGGGAATTAGAAGCAGCTTTATCCCAAGCTAAAGCCAATACTGATTGTGTTTCTTTTATTGAAATTCATTTGGATAGGTTTGATTGTTCTCCAGGTTTAATCCGTTTAGGTAAAGCTTTAGGTAAAAAGGCATAGAATCCGCTTTGATTTTTAAACTTACTTGCGTAGGTGGGGAGTAGGGAGTGGGGAGTAGGGAGTGTGGGGAGTGGGAAACACCGTTAGTAATTAACCTCCACTGACTGGAGGAATTAAGACAACTTCATCGCCATTTTGCAGGGGTGTATCTGGTGAAACGAAGCTTAAATTAATGCCAAACCGGGTGATATCACGCCATTTACTTAATTCTGGGTGTTGGGAAATCAGCCGATCGCACACTTGGCTAACTGGTGTATGCTCAGGAAACTCCAGGGTTAATTCTGCAACCTGATATGCTTCTTGATAGGCAGCAAATAACTTGACTTTTACTGTAATTGTAGATTGGGACATAAAAATCAGAATGGCTGCTGAATGTCTAGTTCTTGATAAGGCTGGGAATCGGCATCTAAATTAATGGTTTGAATAGATTCACCATTCACAAGTATGGTATAAGTAGGTGGGCGTGAAATAACCAAAATGTGTAACAATAAGTAAATACAGTAA
>NZ_CAWUOL010000037.1:0-43056 GCF_963923915.1 Nodularia chucula CCY0103
ATTTTCTCAAATTATTGCCACATCTCATCTTGAGCCACCTTGTCACCCGTTAAGCCTGTAAACACTATTTGGCAGAAAATTACCCTCAAAATAGCCGCGAATCAAACTGTATTTTTGGCTGTGGCGATCGCCGCAATGTTTGCTTCCCAAGGGCAGATTCTCATGGAACGACCAGATTTACTACTAAAAATGTTAATACCTGTATTGATTTTCTTTGGTGTAAATTTCTGTTTAGGGCAATTAATTGGACATCTAGCTAAATTTAGCTATGAAGAAATTGCTTGCTTTAACTGCACAACCCTAGCCCGCAATTCACCTATTGCATTGGCGATCGCCACTTCTACTTTTAGAGAACGTCCCTTAATTGCCTTAGCTTTAGTCATTGGTCCCTTGATCGAACTACCAGTAATGGTGATAATTTCACAGTCTTTGCTGCGGCTACGTTCTCGTTAGAAAAAGCCCCCAGTCCAAACTTATATTTTAAGGATTAAAGCACTACGCATACACGTTAGGACATAAACTGATCATAAAAGTTAGACACAGAAAAGCTTTTACCCTACTCCCTACTCCCTACTCCCCAGCTAGAACTAATATGGAACCCATTCGGATTTTTTACTTTTCAGATATTCTCTGCATCTGGGCTTATATTGCTCAAATCCGTCTCGATGAGTTGAAAGCCACCTTTCAAGACAAAATTACCTTAGAACAACACTTTGTTCCCGTCTTTGGTGCTGCTCATGAAAAATTAGAGAACAGATGGCGAGATCGGGGAGGACTGCAAGGATATGGAAATCATATTCAAGAAGTTGTGAAAAAGTTCGATCACATCACCGTTCATCCCAATATTTGGACTCAAGTGACACCAACTTCCTCGACATCTTGCCATTTGTTTCTCCATGCCATTCAATTAGTAGAAGCTAAAGGTTTGGTAGAGCAAACAGGGGTATTTGAAGCAGCAGCCAAAGCATTTCGGGACGCATTTTTTACCCAACTAGCTAACGTTTCTGACCGCAAAGTGCAATTTGAAATTGCGGAGGAGTTAAAACTCCCCATCGCTGCTATTCAAGCTCAAATCGATAGTGGCGAGGCTTATGCTCAATTATCGAAAGATTTTGAATTGGTCAAAGAGCATACAGTGACAGTCAGCCCCACCCTGATTTTTAATGAAGGAAGGC
Source organism: Nodularia chucula CCY0103 (assembly GCF_963923915.1). Classification (NCBI taxonomy): domain Bacteria; kingdom Bacillati; phylum Cyanobacteriota; class Cyanophyceae; order Nostocales; family Nodulariaceae; genus Nodularia; species Nodularia chucula. The sequence continues at coordinate 1,176 of NZ_CAWUOL010000037.1, forward strand.
AGAGACTCAATGGTAATGTCGGCTATCGAGTCATTGAGGCTAATATCCGTGAATTACTGCACAATCCTTCGGGTGAACAATCTTGGTGTTAACTTCCCCTCCGGGATGCTAGGCTTTCTCGCTGGTGGGAGGTAAAGCAATGGGACTTAACTGTAATTCTGGATGATCTCCGATGATTTGATCTAAGTTCCACTGGTTTTTAAACAACAATACAGGACGCTCCCAACGGTCTTTGACGACAAAGGTATTAAATAAACGCCCCACTTTTTCCAGAACAGTCCAGCCTCCTGTTACCCAACGCGCCACCGAATAAGGTAGAGCTTCTAGATAAGTCTCCACTCCATATTCATTAACCAACCGAAACTGCACTACTTCAAACTGAAGTTGACCCACAGCAGCTAAAATTGGGTTGCGTTTGCTTTCATCTGTAGAGTGTAAAATCTGCACTGCGCCCTCTTCTTGCAGTTCAGTTACTCCTTTATTGAAATTTTTATACTTCGTAGGGTCAGCGTTTTTCAGGTATGCAAATAACTCTGGGGAGAATGAAGGAATACTGGGATAAATCAGCTTTTCACCGATGTAAACAGTATCGCCAATGGCAAATGTTCCCGGATTATTTAACCCGACCACATCCCCTGCATAAGCAACTTCTACTGTGTCTCGTTCTTGAGCAAACAATTTTTGGGGATGGGAGAGGCGGACTGTTTTCCCTGTGCGGGCATGGTTTACTACCATGTCTTTTTCAAATTTACCAGAACACACGCGCAAAAAGGCAATGCGATCGCGGTGTTTGGGGTCCATGTTGGCTTGCAACTTAAACACAAAGCCAGAAAACTCCGGATAAGTTGGGGAAATTTCACCCCTGTTACTTTCATGGGGAGTTGGTTTGAGTCCATATTCCAAAAACGACTCTAGAAACAACTCTACGCCAAAGTTGTTCATGGCGCTGCCAAAAAATATCGGTGTCATTTTACCTTTATGCACCGCTTCTAAGTCGAGACTTTCCCCCAAAGTATCAAGAATTTCTAAGTCTTCTAGCAGTTGCTGGTACAAATCTGTGCTTAACAATGACTCAATTCTGGGATCAGTTAAAGAGATAGTCGTGTCTGTAGCTTTTTTACTACCATGATCGCCACTCTTGTTAAACAGGTGAATTTGCTGGTGGCGACGGTCAAAAACCCCTTGGAATTGGTCGCCTGTACCAATAGGCCAATTAATTACATAGGTGGAAAGTCCTAATTCCCGCTCAATTTCATCAATCAACTCTAAGGGTGACATACTGGGACGATCCAGTTTGTTAATAAAGGTGAAGATGGGTAGCGATCGCAATCGGCAAACTTCAAATAACTTGCGAGTTTGGGTTTCTAGTCCTTTAGCAGCATCAATCAGCATCACGGCATTATCCGCAGCAGCTAAGGTTCTGTAAGTATCCTCACTGAAATCTTGGTGTCCTGGTGTATCCAATAAATTCAGCAAACAACTTTGATATTCAAATTGTAATACCGTTGAGGTGATAGAAATCCCCCGTTGTTGTTCCATGGCCATCCAGTCTGAAGTGGCGTGACGTTGGGAACGACGAGCTTTTACTGAACCTGCTTGCTGGATTGCACCCCCGTATAAAAGGAGTTTTTCGGTGAGAGTGGTTTTACCTGCGTCTGGGTGAGAGATAATTGCAAAATTGCGCCGACGTTCTATTTCTTGCGGTGCGATCGCATCCCGTAATTCTGTTGCCATAAGTTTAAAATTTTCAGAACTGCTCTATTAATCAACGTTAACTGTCAAGTTAATCTAACTTATTGTATGTAGCGCAAGTCTGACTCTCATCAAACCAACTGCATGATTATACAAGACAAGCAAACATAGAGCAGTCCTATGGTGGCCACTGATTACCAATTCTCACCTCACAGAAGTAAATTTTTTTCCATCTCCAGTAGCTCACAGTTAAAAAACAAAAAGTTGTTACATTGTTCTTCCTCAATTATATATTCAACTTCCCCAGTTTTACGACCAACTACCACCAAATCCGATTTCCATCTTCATCCACTCGTGCTTGGCGAATCACATCAGAAATCTCTTCAGCATCTTTGACATGGTGGAGTGCTTTTTGAGTCCCATCTGGGTATTCGACAATAAAATAAGTCGGGACTGTAATGTGATCACCTGTGATATCCGGCACATCCACAGCCACTTGCTGCGCTTTTTCTTCCAGTGATTTCGACTCATCAATCACGTCCCCTGGATTCGCTGTTAAGTGTCTTTCCTGGACTGTAGGGTGTTCTCTGGAATGCCAATCTGGGCTGACTGGCTGATTCATTTGATTGTTTAATTTCTTAGCCATGATATTTTTCCTGATCAAAATTGATACATCTGCTAAGAACAATCTAAAAAATCACAGCCATGATGAGTTCCTTCTTAAGAAAGAGTTTGTTAAAGAATTATCCAGCAGCCAGCCTTAGCAAGTTTCACCATATAAATCTTTATATCCTAGCCCCCTCAGTATTTTTTCATCATATTATTTTAAATAAGTTGTGATGACTATTCAATCAAAGTTGACTCATCATCGGAGAGTAATCTTGTCAAGTTGATCTAAAATTTTGCTATCTACATCTATATCGAATTTACGAGCAAAATGGCATGAAGAAGCCAGAAGAAGAGGCAAGTCTTCCATAACTAGTATTTTAGGATGAGCGCCTCTCGTTGACCAATCTACATAACGATCATCATCGTTTTTTAAGTTAATATCTGGTGCATTAGCCAGTATAGTTTGAAAATACGATTCATCGACAAACATTCGATGATGATAGTGTGATTTTAAGGCATTTTTTTGACTGTGGAAGTTAATAATATACTCTGCGGATCGCTGATTTCCTGAAAACCATAGGCCTCCAGCAAAGCAGCGAAGTTTCTCAGAAAAGGGAAGAAAGGGTTTAGTTAATAATGGATGTTCCAGGCGAATTTTTAAATTCTTTAAGAAAGGAATTGAAAATAATTCGTAACTACAGTATCTTTGATAGGCTAATATCTGCCATATCAGACTCATTTTAACATTTTGCTGATAAACTTTATATATAATTTGTTGATGGTGGATGTGAGCATCATATCGACTTGCAATTAAATCACCTAATATTTCTTTGGCAGTTTTAATGGGATAGTCTGAGCCACTAAGCAATATAAACCAGTCTGGACAATTTGCATACTCATACATGAGTTTAATTGCCTGTACCGTAGCTTCAACTACGGAAAACTCACCCCATCCAGTTTGTAGATGAGGGCGAACAAAGGAGATATTTTTTGATAGGTTATCCACAGACAAATCACATTTAAAAAAATCATGGTGACAGACTATTGGCGGATAATTGAACATTTTATTCAAGTGGGCTATTAGTCTGTGAATTTGTTGGGGTTTCCTGTGGGTAAGTAAAACGAAGCCTACGGATATGCTCATCTTGACTGATAAATATGCACGTGGATAAATTGATGAAATTTCTAGTTCGGCATCTAATAGACCTCTTGCACAATTGTTTTTGTCGCAATTATTTGACTCCTACCCAAGCTTGAGCAGCAGGATAATTAAGAGAGTGTAATCTACATTCCTGAAATCCTCCTTGAATGATCTGTTTCCAAACATCACATCCATATTCACTATATACTAAAAAACCACTAAAATCTTCTCCAGAACCATGATAACTAGGAGATAATCCTTCTCTACTTCTAGTTAGTCTATCAACAATCATAGGTACTGTAAAAGCACAAAATCCGCCAGTTTTTAATATTCTGTAACATTCAGATAATGCTCTTAATGGGTATTGAATATGTTCTAAAACGTCCGAATGAATAACTATATCAAAATACATATCTGGGTAATCAATATTCATAATATCTATTTCAGGGTATAACTTCAACGTATGACCAGATATTTGAGAAAGAAAAGATGTTAAAAATCCAGCTTCATTAATCTCTAAAACTTTTAAATTTTTGATATTATCTTCTTTGACGAAATCTTTAAATACTCCTTTGTAATTAAAAGATTTCATTATTGAAGTTGCTAGAACCATAGTTCGTAAATTAGAGTTGCAATCGGAGCAATGTAAACCTTGTTGTTGATTAATATAATCTGCTTCTTGAGTAGAGATTTGCCATTCATTAATCAATGATTCCCATAAAACTGCGGACAATATAATATTTTTTGACCCACAACAGACACATTCTTTAATGTATTGAGATTCCATTTTTCTTTTTTTTATTACTTAATGATTTCCAGAATAACCTCCAAAATTCGGAAATATTGAAGGGGGTAATAAAATTTTACATATTAAGCTAAATTTAGCATATGAGTGCTATTTTTCATCTGATCCAAATAAATTTTCTAAACCAAGAGACCTCTTGCACAATTGTTTCTGTACTCTAATAGAGAGTCTTAGGTTTTATGTCTATTTGGGTGTTGTTGCAATAGCTATGCTAAAGTCTGCAAGAAGTATTGACGCAACCATCTTACACAAGAATAATGTTTTGAGGCTAAAAACGGCAGTGAATCAAGCAGAATGATTAGGTCGTGCTATTGATATTATTGAGGAGGTGATCTTAAAAAATCGGCCTGTTAGTTAACAAGATAAAATTTTTATTAAGTGTAAGTTTATCTACATGAAATTTGGTAATCTTGTTTAAGTGTTGAGTAAATTAATGAAAATAAATCTCTTTTATGCCTAGATTACCACTTCCTTCTTTCTTAAGCTCTTACTATACAGATTTATTTAATTTAAAGCACCATATACAGAAATTTTTGCATTTGGATTCAGAAACAGTAGAGAGTAGGTTAGAGACAGGTCAGCAGCAAATGGCTGAGTTAGGCCATAAAGATTTTGATTGGGAACAAGCAACAGATTTTTATCGTGACAAGGTAGGAGAATTTTACTTATTTGATTTGGGGGCGTGGCATTTAGCAATTCATGAAAATATTGAAGATACCTTGTTGCTGATTACAGATCATGCTCAAGGTCGGGTCTTGGATTTTGGTGGTGGAATTGGGACACATACCCTGGGTACTGCCCTGTGTCCGCAGGTTGAGCAAGTTGTATATTGTGATATTAATCCGATTAATCGTGATTTTGTTAAATATCGGGCTGAACAAATGGGTTTGACTCAAAAAATCGTTTTTTGTCAGGAGATAGCTGCTAATGAAACTTTTGACACTATTATTTCTTTTGATGTTTTAGAACATTTACCAGATCCTAGCCAGCAGTTGTTAAAATTCCATCAAGCTCTGACAGATGAGGGTAAAATTATCCTCAATTGGTGTTTCTTTAAAGGTGTTAATCAAGAGCATCCTTTTCATCTCGATGATCCTGATTTAGTAGATATTTTCTATCGCACACTTCAAAGTAAGTTCTTAGAAATTTTTCACCCTTACCAAATAGCATCTCGTTGTTACCGTAAGTTAGTTTAAAATCTGAAAATTTAGTTGTTGACCATCGTGCAGCTTGGCGGAAATAACTATTCAGTGTAAAAAGGTGAAAAAGCTGATAAAACAAGCTTTCTTACCTTCTGCATTCTTTCAATAGTCTGTGTCTATTGTCTATAGTTTTTAACCTATCGGATATTCACAGACTGGCATGGGTGTCATACAACGCTTCTATAATCTTAAGTCTTTCTAACTGACATCTTGCACATACCGAATAAACCTATAAATAGCAGATACAAATTATAAAGTATCACAGTATATAAATTTTAATTACCCAAAAAGATATAGCATTTCCTAGTCTAATAAAGTACAAAATCATCTGCGTTTATCTGCGTCCATCTGCGTTTAATTATTACTGTTTGTACCTTATAAGCATTCCCTTATATAATTCAACAATTTAGTTTTGTACTCTACAGATAATATCTAGTGATTATGCAACAGTAACAAATTAGTAGTTTAACAAAGGACAGTTGCAAGTCATCAAACATCGATAATTTTAGTCTCTATCGACTTTCTCACCTCATCAAGAAAATGTGAGTGGGACTAGGATACATCTAGAATATGTCAGACAAATCGATGATTATGTCCAAAAATCAAAGATATCATCAGCTTTTTTTTCTCTGACCAGTGATAAAACAGAGTTAGGCGGGACATTTACCAAAATTTGATTTTCTCTGATTTTAATCAGTTTATTTAGAATTGCTTCAAAGGTATGCTATCGTGCAGAACTCCAAGCTAGATCGATCAATATCATCCCCATCAATTGTACGTCCGCCGTTTTTTATAGCCATAATTATATCATTAACTATAATTGGCAGTAGTGTTTATACGGTATTAAAATTTCAGGATAAAGTAAATCATCAAAACCAAGATCCAGCAGCACTACTACCTGAGCTAAAAACGGTAACAGCCCTCGGACGTATTGAACCAAAAGGCAAAGTAGTTAAACTTTCTGCTACCACCTCCTCCGCAGGAAGTCGGATAGAAGAACTGTTAGTTACAGAAGGGGATACAGTCCAAGCCGGGCAGGTAATAGCGATTTTAGACAGTCGCGCATCCTTGTCAGCAGCGTTGCAAGAGGCTGAGGAACAAGTCAAAGTAGAACAGGCAAATTTAAACCGAATCACAGCAGGTGCAAAACGAGGAGAAATTTTAGCACAAACAGCTACAATTGCCCGCTTACAGGCGGAACGTCAAGGTGATATAGCTGCCCAAGAAACTACTATATCCCGATGGCAAGCAGAAGTGCGTAACGCCGCCACAGAAAACCAAAGATATGAGGAACTGTACCAAGAGGGAGCAATATCAGCTTCCCAGCGAGATAGTAAACGCTTAATGCTGGAAACCGCGCAAAAAAATTTGCAAGAGGCAAAAACTCAGTTAACTCGTACTCAATTAAGCAGCAAGCAACAAATTAAAGCAGCCGAAGCAACACTACAACAGATTGCGGAAGTGCCAAAAGTGGATATAGAAGGAGCAACGGCAGAAGTCAATCGGGCGATCGCAGCGATGAAGCGCGCCCAAGTAAATCTACAACAAGCTTATGTGCGATCGCCCCAAGATGGACAAATATTTGAGATTCACTCCCGCCCCGGAGAATTAATCTCCACTGATGGGATTGCTGACATTGGGCAAACTAGCCAAATGTATGTAGTTGCCGAAGTTTATGAAAGTGATATCCAGAAAGTTGATCCAGGGCAGAAAGTGGAAGTATTTGGTGATGTCCTACCTTTAGAATTACGGGGAACTGTAGAGCGTAAAGCCTTACAAGTGCGGCAACAAAACGTCATTAATACTAACCCAGTTAGCAATATTGATAACAGAGTTGTAGAGGTTTATATCCGCCTAGATGAAATATCCAGTCAGAAAGCTGCCCACTTAACCAATATGCAAGTGAAAGCAGTAATTCAATTGTCTGACTCCTAATTAATCACACTCATATCCTTATTCAGCATTCAGCACTTCATTATGATGGGACTGTTTAAACAACTGCGGCGACGCACACCTTTAGGATGGCTGCAACTAAGTCATGAAAAAAGCCGTTTACTAGTAGCATTATCTGGCATTGCTTTTGCTGATGTTCTGATGTTTATGCAGATTGGCTTTCAGACAGCATTGTATGACAGCAACACCAGATTACATCGCAGTTTGCAAGCAGATATTGTTTTAACCAGTCCCGAAGTCCGCAGTTTCCAAAATATGCCCCCCTTTTCCCGGCGGCGACTTTACCAAGCAATGGATATTCCAGGGGTGGAGTTAGCCCAAGCCATGTATGTCAATAATATAACTTGGAAGAATCCCCAAACCCGCCGCCAGACATCGGTACAAGTCATTGGCTTTAATCCCGATCAGCCAGCCTTTGACTTACCGGATGTGAATAGCCAATTACAGCCGATTAAGTTACCAGATACGGTTTTGTTTGACCGCAGCGCTAGAGGAGATTACCAACAGGCGATCGCCCAAATTGACCAAGGGGAAAAACTAACTACGGAAATTGCAGGGCGGACAATTACCATTAGTGGTTTATTCTCAGTGGGCGCATCTTTCGGTTCTGATGGTAGCATCATGACCAGCGATCAAAACTTTTTACGGTTATTTCCCCAACGCCCAGCCAGCAGTATTAGCTTAGGTTTAATCAAGGTCAAACCAGGTTATGACCCCAAACAGGTAGCTTTAACCTTGCAAGCCTACCTCAGAGATGATGTCAAGGTGATGACTCGTGGTGAATTTATTCAATTTGAGCATAATTTCTGGAGAACTAACTCACCCATTGGGTTTATTTTTAACCTTGGTGTATCGATGGGGTTCGCTGTGGGCGTAATTCTCGTTTATCAAGTTCTTTCCACTGATATTAATGCCCATGTGCGGGAATACGCAACATTTAAAGCTTTGGGATATCGCAATTATTACTTACTGGGTGTTGTGTTTGAACAGGCTTTAATTTTAGGAGCCTTGGGTTTTATTCCCGGAGTAGTGGTTTCCTTGGGACTTTACCAAATGACCCGCACCGCCACAAATTTACCTATGTATATGACAGCAATTCGGGGTTTACAAGTCCTGATTTTAACTATCATTATGTGTTTTATTTCCGGGGCGATCGCCACACGTAAACTGCGATCTGCTGACCCGGCTGATATGTTTTAAGTTGATACACAAGATGATGAATTTGTACAGTGCGTAAGTCCCATAAATTTAATATAATTTAGTTCTCAGGGTATTTACTTAAACTATTTAGTATCATATACTATTGAAATTCCCCAAAATATTCTGCGGTGAGAAACTCCCGCCATCATGAGCTAGTCTGTTTGTTAACAGAACTAAGAAATTGTATTGTAGCTATATGACTATCGATCATAAAACCAGAGAATTTTACAAAAAATTGTCCTATTTTACTTTTACAGGCTGGAAACCCCAGCGTCAGATAAAAAACCTGTTCATCGGTATATTTGCATCGGTGTTTGTTGCCATCTTGGCTTTGCCTGTAAATGCTTTAGAAGCACAGGTAACACCCAGTAATCCTCAGTTGGGAGATACCCTATCAGTGGTGATTAACGTAGCTAATTCCCCAAATGCTAGTAATCCCACCGTTACTGTAGGTGAAAATTCTTATCCAGCATTTGCGATCGCCCCCAACAAATATCGAGCTTTAATTCCCACAACACCACTAGATAAACCAGGAACCATCACCCTGAAAGTCGCCGGCAATGGTGCAGTCAGAAACTTAGCAGTCAACTTACGAAATCGCACTTTTCCCACACAACGGATTAATTTACCACCGGGAAGCGCTGGCGTGAGAGCCACAGAACATGAACTCCAGCGCGTAGCAGCTTTCAAAGCCATACAAACACCCCAAAAACATTGGAATGGCCCCATGTTGCAACCAAATCAAGGCCGGATTACTACAATTTATGGTGTTCGTCGCTACTATAACGGTAAATTTGCCGAAAATTACTACCATCGTGGCGTTGACTACGCTGGTGCTGCCGGTTCACGCGTCATCGCCCCAGCTGCTGGCACAGTGGCCTTAGTAGGTACGGTATCCGCAGGATTTCGGGTTCACGGCAACACCATTGGCATTGACCACGGTCAAGGTGTCACCAGTATTTTACTGCACCTGAGAGACATTAATGTCAAAGAAGGTGATTTCGTCCAAGCAGGTCAATTAGTCGGTACAGTTGGTTCCACAGGCGCTTCCACAGGGCCACATTTGCACTGGGGTTTATATGTCAACGGTCAAAGTGTTGATCCCGTACCCTGGAGATTTGATGGTATCGACTAATTTCAGACAAAAATAATCGTCGTTGTCGTTAATTTATATACTTTTTGGCAAAAATTAGGGAAAATGAATTGCATTGATACCGTCCGTCTCCTCCTTGGTTAGCGTAAAAATAATGAGCGTTATGAGTATTGAAAAAATTGTAGAGCAAGCTCTCCAAGATGGTTATTTAACACCAGTCATGGAAGCAGAAGTGGGAAGAATCTGTGATAACGCATCCGAGCTATCAATTGAAGAGTATATGGCCCTGGATCGACTCATGGGAGCATTATTAACTGGCGAGGTAGTGGCGGTACCTCGCAAACAATTCATTAACGTCATGGAAGAGTTGGTACTGACTGAAGCCATCAGCAGAGCCGCAGAAATTGAAGCCACCAGCGAAAAATCATTAGATGTGGGGGATATAGCTGCTTACGCCCTCAACCGCTTACCACCCTTGTACGCAACCACAGAAGAAGGTGCTAGCTACCAACGGCTACGTGCTAAAGCAGAACTGCAAGAATTAATTTCCCTGCAAATTAGTGAGTCAATAGGGCGTAACATTGACCAACCCAACGACAATAAAACGCCAGTTGTCGGCAAAAATAACAGTGATGAAATTATGCACCAAGTCAGCAACTTACTAAATGTCTATGCACCCAACTTTGAGCAAAAATCTTAACTAGGTGCGAGTAAATTAGAGTTCAGCCTCATCGTAATCAGTGTGGATTTGAAACACAAATAGAGACGTTACCCCCGCTATGGTGGTGATGCAGCATGGACTTAGCGGTTCCGTAGGGCATACGGTCAAGATGCTGGGCGAGGGGTTAAGCAATAGCTCCCTTTTGACCCAAGAATCCCCCGTTTAGAAAACGGGGGAGTGTCAATCTTTCACGGATACAAGGGTACCAATTTCTACTTGCTCATATAATAAGCGGACATCATCATTACGCATTCTCAGGCAACCATGAGAGATAGCAGACCCTAACAAGTGTATATCTGGCGTACCGTGAAAGCCAATTTGATTACGTCCATCCGTCCAAAATCCAATCCATCGCTCTCCTAAAGGACTATCCGCACCTGATGGAAAAACTTTACCCGTGATTGGGTGTTGCCAAATAGGATAATGTTGCATATCCTTAACACGGAAAGAACCTGTAGGAGTTTCCCAACCTTCCTTACCGACAGCAATTGGGTAACTGGCTATGACTTCACCACCCTTGTAAACATAGGTACGGCGATCGCTCAAATTTACTACTACTTCCGTCTGCGATGATCTTGGTGAAGACAAACCCTGGGAATTTGACCTTTGTCCAGGTAACACTGAACGGATATTGGGTAAAAAATCACTCGCTGAGGCCGAATTATAACTGACTGCGCCCCCCTGACGAGATAGAGAACCCCTCTGGACATCTGGTGGAGAACTCTGTGGGACAGCAGGTATAGACACCATACCCCCATAACCACCCTCTCCTGGTCTTCCGGCGGCGTTAGCTGGCTGCTCAAACTGGGCTTGAGTTGTCATCCGCCAATGGATACCTAAAGATAAGATGGCTGTGCCAAAACAGAGAAACATGACTATGCGTGCTACAGATTCATTTCTTACCATTGCCATCGCCTATTGTTTATCCCTGACAGATCAAGTTAACTAATCGCTTCATCAGTACACCCCGAATTATCAATAATTTATATTTACTTATTTGTTCTCTTATAACTCTGCCAACAGTTTTGGGCAAACTAAGGATATCAGGATATCTCTACAAAGAATTTTTCCTGAAAAATTTTATTTACAGGAACACTCACGGTGGAGTTCTCCATCATTAATTTTGTGGGTGAGAGAAAAATTATGTTTGAAAAACTATTCCTAGCAGTGATCATTACGTTTTCCTTAAATTTCTTTTTTCAAGTCCGCATACTCAATACTACTCATGCTGGTATTCATGATCCACAACACACAGAAACATCAACCACAATTATGGTGAAAAACCAGAAGAAATAAGCTGTTTTACGGCTCTGCCTATATTAGCAGATGTGTAATTTCCCTTGAAAATAACTGCGATCGCCTTCAGGGATGGGGACCTCTCCCCTACTCCCCTGCTCCCTGCTCCCTTTTGATCAGCAGTTGGTGTGAGAGAAAAACCACTTTCACTGTTTTTTGTGGCACTTTTTTGAACACACATAACCTTTGATTTGTCAATAGCAGGTAGTCGGATAGTGTTGATGGTACAGATTACGTATAATCACGAAAGTGAAACTACTGCCAATTTATGGCTCAAAACACGGCAACAGAGTGATTCAGGGCTAAAACAGAGTTTTGCTGTAGGGATAAATGCGCTGAACTTTATATACATTAATGTACCAATCGGAAATCCGGCACTATTTTTGGAACATTGCGCTCAATACCTTGTCTAATAGATAGGGATGATTCAAAATTCAGTACGATCTATGAGCCAATCGATTACTGTATCCTGGTCAACTGTTGATGCCAGATACCCAGAAACTTCGGTGTCAGTTGACAAACTCTCTAATCACGATCTGATTTTACGCTGTCAAGTGGGACTGCGCCCAGACCGTGCCGCGTTTGCCGAGCTATTGCGCCGCTATCAAAGTCAAGTTGATCGAGTTTTATACCACCTAGCTCCAGATTGGCCAGACAGAGCTGATTTGGCTCAAGAAGTGTGGATTCGAGTTTATCGAAACATTAACCGATTACAAGAGCCAGTTAAGTTTCGTGGTTGGTTGAGCCGCATTGCTACTAACTTGTTCTATGACGAGTTGCGTAAACGCAAGCGCGTAGCCAGTCCCCTGTCCCTAGATGCACCCCGCACCCTAGAAGATGGCGAAATGGATTGGGAAATCGCTGGAGATACTCCAGGCCCAGAGGAAGAACTGACAACCAGAGAGTTTTACGAGCAACTGCGCGAAGCGATCGCGGATTTACCAGAAGTGTTTCGCACAACCATTGTTCTCAGAGAAATTGAAGGTATGGCCTACGAAGAAATTGCCGAAATTACCGGCGTTTCCTTGGGAACGGTGAAATCGAGAATCGCCAGAGCTAGATCCAGATTGCAAGCTCAACTACAAAATTATCTCGATGCCTAACGGTGAAATTTAAACAATGTTTCATAATTTATGATCCATGTTCAGATTCCCGCTACTATCTAGATAAAATTGCCTAAATTAGTCAGCATTTCTTGCTGATTTTACCCGCATATGAATTGGTCATAATGCTACAATGAATACAAATTCTCCATTTGATGATCGGAACCACTGGCTAAATAGGGAATATTTTTCTGGTGGCGAAGGTCAGCATACCAATGAATCAACGGGTGCTATGGATATGGTGAAGCGCGATCGCTTCGAGTTATTAAGTGCTTACCTCGATGGTGAGGTTACAGCCAGTGAAAGCAGACAGGTAGAGGAATGGCTAAAAAACGATGCCTCAGTCCAACGCCTGTATAGCCGACTACTGAGTCTACGGCAAGGTTTACGGACTCTACCAGTTCCCACAGCCTCACAACCGCCAGAAATCACAGCCCAGAAAGTTTTCCAGGGTGCGCGCCGTCGCTCCCGGCCTGCTTGGGCTTTTGGCGGAGTCGCTGTAGCAGCCTGTGTTATCGGCGCGGTTTCTGGATTTCTCCCCGGCGGTGGATTCAAAACACTGCAACTAGCTCAAGAACCAGTGGAGCCGACACAAGGTCTCTCCAACCCTGGGATTTCTACTTCTACTCTGATGGTGGCCTTAAATAACCCAGTCATAGAAATTCCCAAAGCGGCCATAGCCTCGCCGGAAGATTTAATGAATCTGGAAGAACCTCAATTAGGGGAATTGGAACCAAACATCAACTAATCGTCATGGGAAAGAGAGCGGGTTAATTACCTTGTTGGGTAACAGTCCAGATTGGTAAACTCGCTCAAAATCCATTTATCTAACTATGACAGGATGTCTTTTGACATAATTTTATAGTGGCAGCAAAAATACTACTTAGTAATTTTTACTGAAAGTAAGAACACCAAGTGAGCAAGTATTTTTTTTTCCTACCAGCTGCCTTACAAGTTTTATTCATAGCTTTTCCCGTTCTCGCTAGTGATAGAGAACAGGTCAACTCCAGAATTTTTAACTTGAGTGAAATTGAGTTACCTGCAACTAAAGCCCAATTTTTAACTCAAGAGTCTATACCGATTCAAGTTAATCCGGTAACTCAGCCAGAAATAGAATCAATTCCCCAAGATGAACCAGATATTTTCCTAGAAGTCATCGGGGAAGAAGACCCTGTGCCGGAGTCTACCCCTGTTTATGTGATCGAAAAAGAAGAAATTCAACAACAGGGTGCTACCAGTGTAGCTGATGTCTTAAAAAGAATGCCTGGTTTTGCCATCAACGATGTGGGACCCGGTGCAGATATTCACACAGGTACATACTATCGGGGAGCTTCAATTAATCAGTCAGTATTTCTGATTAATGGTAGACCAATTAATAATAATGTCAATACCTATCATGGGGGAACTGATTTAAATAGCATTCCCGTAGAGGCTATTGAACGAGTAGAATTATCTAGTGGTGTAACTTCTGCTTTGTATGGTGCATCAGCCTTTGGCGGTGTGGTGAATATCATTACAAAAACAGGTTATGCTCAACCAAGATTAACTGGGAGTACAGAATTTGGCTCCTTAAATTTAAATAATCAACAGGTGAGTTATGCTGGCTCTGTGGGTGATGCTCGGTATAATTTCAGCTTTGAAAGATTCTTTGTAGATAATCGTTATCGCGTTCCCCTGGGCGCAGCTAATCGTGACCCGGAAGGATTTTTATCCAATGCAGATACAGCTACCAGCACTTATTTTGGTAGCATTGGTCTAGATTTAGATAGTAGAAATTCTTTAAATTTAGATGTTAAAACCCTCAGCAGTCGTCGCGGTTTAGTTTATTTTGGTTTTCCTTTACAAAGAGATCGATTAGACCATGATGGCCTAAATGTGGGTTTATCTTGGAAAACTCGCTTGGGTGAAGGAGAAAGTTCTAATCTCACCACTACACTCGGTTATAACCAAGATTATTTCAGCACCTATGGACCCACGGTATTTGCTGGGTCACAATTCAACCGTACAGGTGTTTTAGATACCAAACAATTGACCGCTAGGGTAGATCACGCATGGAAATTAACACCCAGTCATCAATTACGCTGGGGATTAGATTTGCAGAATAATAATTTAAACGGTGATACTTTTAGTACCCGACCTGATAGAATTGCCCTGAATGGTACTGAAAATAGAAACGTGTTAAATACAGCTTTATTTGCTGTGAATACTTTCAATATTAGCAATAATTTCCAGGTGGATTTAGGATTAAGGCAAAGTTTTGATGGCGAGTTTGGTAATTATCTTAACCCTAGCGCTGGTTTACGTTATGCGCTGTCGCCAACAGTTGCAATGCGGGGAAGTTGGGCTGGGGGACAGCGTAATCCTGGTTTAGATCAATTATATGTTTATGATACTGTTCACGGTTGGGAACCTAACCCAGATTTAATCCCAGAAACTGGTTCCTCTTGGACTGCAGGACTAGATGTGAAATTAGCAAATAATTTGCTGGGACAGTTTACCTATTTTGGTAGTAGTTTAGATAATCGCCTGGGAATTATTGCGGGAAGATGGGAGAATATCGGTTTAGTTAATACTAATGGTTTAGAGGCGGCATTAAGATTACAAATGGCGCGGAATTGGTCAAGTTTTCTGAATTATACTTATACAGATGCTGAAATCAAAACCGGAGCAGATAGGGGTTTACAGTTAGGTTTTATTCCTTATTCTGTGGCTCAAGCTGGTGTGGGTTATCAAAATTCCGGCTGGAATGCGAATTTGTATGTCACCTATAACAGTGGGACTCGCCGAGCCTTTTTTAATGTCCCTAGTGAAACTAATAGAGATTTTGTACCGGCTTTCTTGAATTTAGATTTTAGTGGTAGGATTCCTGTCACCAGTAATTTGGGAGTGACGATTTATCTAGAAAATCTACTGGGTGAGCAATATGAACGCGTTAATCGCATATACAGTCCTGGGTTTACTGTGCGTGTGGGTGTAACCTCAAATTTATAGCACCCATTTGGGATCTGCGGAATGTGGGATTAAAGTCAAAATTGAAGAAACAGCAACACAGCTACCAGAGGGAACAGAATGACAGTAACTATACCCATTCAAGCCATAGAACTAGCACCCGGTAGTCAAATCGCCATTCATAACCTGTCCTGGGAAGATTTTGAGGGACTTCTCGACGATTTAGGAGAAAAGCGTCACACCCGCATTGCTTACTACCGAGGAACGCTAGAAATCATGTCCCCCTTAGCATTACATGAGCGTCCCCACCGCATCATTGCTTACATCATCACCACAATTCTAGAAATCCAAGGACGCAACTGGGAGGACTTCGGATCTACCATCTTTAAACTTCCAGACATCGCTGGAGTTGAACCAGATACCTGCTTCTACATCCAAAACGCTCACGAAGTCCAAGGATGTACCCAAATGGATTTAGGTATCTATCCTCCCCCAGACTTAGCCATTGAATCTGATGTTACTTCAAAAACTACCCTTGATGCCTACATAGCCCTGGGTGTTCCCGAAGTCTGGATTTACAGCAACTATCAGTTAAAAGTTTACATCCTTCAAGGTGACAGCTATGTAGAATCTGCTGTTAGTCCCACTTTTCCCAACTTACCCATGACAGAACTTATTCCCCAACTGGTGCAAAAAGCCATAGATAAGGGAACAAGTCAAATGCTACGAGAACTCAGAACCTTGCTCAGTCAATAGACCTGCAATTATAGCTGGGGAGTAGGGAGTGGGGTAAAAGCCTTTTGGTGTCTAACTTTTATGATCAGTTTATGTCCTCATGTGTATG
Organism: Nodularia chucula CCY0103; assembly: GCF_963923915.1. Lineage (NCBI taxonomy): Bacteria > Bacillati > Cyanobacteriota > Cyanophyceae > Nostocales > Nodulariaceae > Nodularia > Nodularia chucula. Next base: position 17,784 of record NZ_CAWUOL010000037.1, read on the forward strand.
GGTAGTGCTATATAATGGCTACATGAGAGCCAGAATTGAAAATACTATACTTTTGATTCACCACGAGGATTTACCCGCGTTTAAAAAGGGTGGTTCGGTGGTGAGAAATTCTTATTTCTGGGCGTTACGTTCTATTGCTGGTCGTGCTACCCGTTATCGTGATTGGGAGTATGAGCCAGAGGTGTGGTTAGCATTGACGCGGATGCTGTTGTCTTTTGCTGAATCTGGCTATTTGGGTTATAAGGAAACTTTGTTAGAGTTTCCCCTTGAGATAGGGGAAATTCCGGCTGAATTACGAGATGCTGCTACTTGGGAGTAAGTTGGCGGAAAATTCTCTCTATTACAGCACTTCCCGGTGTTATTAGATATAAGAACCCCACCCCTAGCCCCTCCCCCTTCGGGTTCACCAGTCGCCTACGGTGGGAAACCCGCCTACAGCGCTGGTTCACCGCAAGCGAGGAGGGGAACTGCATTTTCGTATCAAAGCCTCTCTGTATCCAAATCATCTAAAATTTTGTCCAAACGGTTATTTGCGTCTTTGGCAATCTTCATATAGCGCATACTAGCTACGAGTCCAATAGCAGTGGTGACAGCGCCTTCTGATGCTTTGTTGCCAATCAAGTACCCAGCACCTACAATACTGATACCGAAAGATAGCGCAGTGGCAATTAAGGCAAAATTGAAGCTGTAACGTGCTTGACGAATACGCTCTTGGACAATACTTAGTCTTGCTGTTAACAAAGGGTTAAATTCAGGGCTGGGTTGAGAAAGCATGATATTCTTAGGCATAATACTAGGGATTTCGGGAATTTACTTTGTTACCTCTTTATTAACCCCTGTATTTTGTTGGTTGTGGTCTATTTTATGTACAACTTGTATGTAAAACTTATGTCAAATTTATATCATGTAAAACTTTTGTAAAAGTTATTGTGAGTAAGTAATGGGGAGATCGCATCGAGTATCAGCAGCAGGTATTGCAAAGGTCAATAAAGCATTTGATAGATATGGTAAAACGCAGGAGTGTCTGGGAGGTTTGGCAGGGTGTACTCGACAGACTGTAAACAAATTTTTAGCAGGAGGACCTGTTGAGAAGCGCTTATTTAAAAGTCTGTGCCATACGTTAAACTTGAAGTGGAAAGAGATTGCGGAACTAGAGTCAGAGGAAGAGGAAACTTCTAGGACTACTGGTAGTATGAATATAGCAAGTAATCCTGTTGGATCTAGAATTGAAGGAACTACATCAATAGGTCTGGTAGAAGAACAAGATAGTACCAAAACAATTGTTACATATACTACCCAAAACGGTAAATTTGTTGTTAAAATCCCAGGCGATATAAACAGTTTCTTAGAAAATCCTAAAGAACAAAATATTTGGCTAGAAGCCGTGAAAAGAACTTCAGGGGATAAAAATGCAGAAATATATAAAATTGAAAGCGGCAGTATAAAAATAATCTTCAATGTTTCTCCAGATGGCATTAAAAAGCTAGAAGAAGAACAGGATAAAATTAGTCTAGTTGCAAGGATTATTCGCAGAGTTAAAGGTGAAGAACTAGACCTAAGTGACACTAATTTGAGCGGTACTGATTTACGTGACATTGATTTGAGTGGCGTTGATTTGAGTTGTGCTGACCTGAGTAATGCTAATTTAGAAAATGCCAATTTAGAAAATGCTGACTTGAATTGTGCAGACGTTAGTGGTGCAAACTTGAGCGGTGCTAACCTCAGTAATGCTGACTTTAGTGATGCAATAGTTGAAAATGCTGTTTTCAGGAATAATTTAGGTATATCTTCAGAATTAAAACAAGAATTAATCAACCGAGGCGCAAGAGTTAAAAATCTTGCAGGTGCTGATTTAAGTGGTGCTAATTTATTTGCTGCTAATTTAAGTGGTGCTGATTTAAGTGGTGCTTATTTAATTGCTGCTAATTTAAGTGGTGCTAATTTAGGTGGTGCTGATTTAATTGCTGCTAATTTAAGTGGTGCTGATTTAAGTCGTGCTGATTTAAGTCGTGCTTATTTAATTGCTGCTAATTTAAGTGGTGCTGATTTAAGTCGTGCTGATTTAAGTGGTGCTAATTTAAGTGGTGCTAATTTAAGTCGTGCTAATTTAAGTGGTGCTAATTTAAGTCGTGCTGATTTAAGTCGTGCTAAAGTTAAAAATGCTCAATTCGGAGATAATCTAGGAATTACTGAAGATATAAAGGGCGAACTAAAACAACGAGGTGCGATTTTTGAAGATTCACCCGGCGATCGCGCTGAAGTTTTTACGCGCTAAACAGAATACTCCAGTAACTTAATAACTGGAGTTTAGACTAATTTCCCCTCTTAATCCACCAAAATCTCTCTAGTCAAGACTTTGAGGATTTTCAAGTTATTTTAACTCTTGTAAGCCATAAGCCTTAGTTATTTTGTTAAGTTTCCGAAATCAGTGCTTGGGGATTAAGTTTTCAATACTGTTGTGGGGATTAGCACACCGTCTTGGAGTTTTCCTATACCTAGAAAGTTGGTTTCTGGATCGTAGACTCTGACTATACCGGAAAAATCTAGGGTTTGGGGGATTTTCTGCCCCTGACACCATTTTTGGGCGGATAGGGTGGGTAATGTGACGGATGGTAGGTGTTGTAAGGCAATATCGGGGATGCTGGGGTGAAATGTCCCGGCTTGTAGTTGTGTTTCTAAGTCTGTGAGGGTGAGGCTGTCTGCAAGGTTGAAACCACTACTGGCTGTGCGAATTAAGGCGGCGAGGGTTCCCCCAGTTTGGAGGATTGCGCCTAAGTCACGGGCGATCGCTCTAATATATGTACCACTTCCACAGGCGATCGCAACATCTAATTCCGGAAAATCTCCGTCTCGCCAATCTAAAATTTCTGTGTGAAAAATTTCTACTGTCCGTTTGGGAACTTCTACTATTTCGCCTTTGCGTGCTAAGTCGTAGAGGCGTTTTCCATCTACTTGAATGGCACTGTAAATTGGCGGTATTTGCTCTATTTTACCCTGAAATTGCGACATTACTGTTTTAACGTCGGCAAAATTCAATCTGGGACAAGGTTGAGAGGTAATGATTTCACCTTGCAAATCGTCGGTGGTAGTCTGCACACCGAGGCGGATGGTGGCTTTGTAGGCTTTGTTTTCTGGGAGATATTGTAATAGTCTGGTGGCTTTACCCAAGGCGATGGGTAAGACTCCGGTAGCTGCGGGATCTAAGGTTCCGGCGTGTCCTACACGTTTGAGGCGCAAGAGTTTTCGCACCCGCGCCACGCAGTCGTGAGATGTCCAGTCAAAGGGTTTGTTTAAGTTAAGAAAACCTTCCACAGTTAAATTAGCTATTTTAACAGATATGGCTGGGGAATGGGCGTTACTGCGATTTCTGTTTTAAGAAATATTAGGAGAAACGAACCACGAAGGTACGAAGGACACGAAGTACAGAAAGAAAGGAAATTTAGTGCAACTTTATGAAGAAATGGTTTCACGCAACATGGCCAGGCTAATATCTAATATCCAGAAGCCAAAATCTGTGATGGGGTTGGTGGATATGGGTGTTAAGGTGTCGTCGCCAATTGCTTGGGTTAATTGGGTTTGGCTGAAGGTTTGGACGAGTTTTAAGCCGAGTGATTCACGGGAAATGCTATTGGTATAAGCTGCATTCAGGTAGGGAAGATATTCTGATTTGGCGGCTACATAGGTTTGAAAGAAGGGTAAGCTTAAAAGGTTGATGTAGTCACGAGCTTGGGAAGCATCCCCGGTGACATCCGTGGGTAATGATACTTGTTGACTGGTGGGGTTTCCATCACCAATGGTAGAAAAGTGGGTTCCACCTAATAGCATGACGAGATATTTGGGGGAATTTTGCAACCAGGAAAACGGTTGAATTTGCTCGTATAATGCTGGTGCAACACTATCTGCACTGCTACTGACTATCATCACAGGGGTTTTGATCTGGCTGAAACCTGCTTCCCCAAAAATTGAACTGGTTATGGGGTTGACTGCGATCGCCGCTTTCACTCTCTCGTCTTGCAAGTTATACTTTTTCCTAGAGTCCTGTTGTAAGGCTAAAGCGCTGCATTGGAACAGTAGAGACATATTCCAGGATTTATTCAGCGCCTCTGGTGTACAGTCCTGTGCTAATTGGGGAAAGTTAATTTCAGCGCCAGCTAAAGCTAAGGCTGTGTAACCACCTAAAGATTGTCCAAACACCCCGACTTGTTGCAGATTTAGCCGACTTTGAAACCGGGAGTCGGAATGGTTAATTTGTTCCAGTTGATTTAAGACATATTTGACATCCAAAGGCTGGTCTTGAAATTCCCCTGGTTCAATAACTGTACTGCTTTGGTGATGTAACGATGTACTACCGGGATGATTAGGAACCACTACGGCTAATCCGTGGGAAGCTAGATGTGTGGCTAAATATTCAAAGTTGCTGCTGTCTGTACCCAAACCATGAGAAATTACAATTACAGGTGCGGGAGTCTGGACATGAGGGATATAAACATCAGTGAGTAACAGACGATGGCGTGTGGAGTCGAAAAATTTCAGTGTGTGTTTTTGCAACTGAAACTTTCCCGGATGACCTAAATCTGCTAATTCTAAGAAGTTTAGAGGTTGGGGAATGTTTGCTGCTTCTAGATGAGATTGTTTTGTGACTGCGGCGATCGCACTTTCAGTTTCGTTAATGATGTTTTCTAGTTCTCTGGCCAAGGAGAAGCTACGCCTTAAATTAATATGAATGTCGCTGTAGGGATATTTGCGTAACAGATTTAAGAGTGTTAAACCTCCTGGTTCACCAGCAGCCGAAATTAATGCTGATCTTAATGTGCTAATTCCCTGTGGTTGCTGGGTTTGGGGTTGAATGACTTGCGCCAAGCGGTGGAGAATAAATTCGCCTTGGGGTGTGTAAAGAAATTGAGAAAGTAGTACAGGACTAACTTTTACAGGGGTGAGTAAAATTCCCTGCAATTTTTGAAATTGTTTTGCGGGGAGATATTGTTGATAGAATGCCAATTCGTGGTTAATTACGCCATCTTCAGCGTATTTTTCTAAAGCTGTGACTGAAATGGAAGTTTTGCTGGCGGAAAGAGTGACATAAATTCGCTCTGCGGCAATTATAGAAGTATTAATTCCTAATGTTACCAGGAGTATTCCTAGAACTAGCACGAGCGAATTTCTTTTGAGGGTGCTTGTCCAATTATCAAACAAACTATTCATCGCTCAACTATTGTGGTGATGTTGTTGCACTAAGTGTTGGCTTTGGTAGTTATTTACGCACCCTGGACAATTTAATGAGGATTATTTGCCGGAGTTTTAGAGATTTTTCGGGATGTATACAGTAGCAAAAATGAGGATAACAATAGATAATCAAACCCTTTAAATGAGATGGATTTTAGCCTTTTTGTGTGGCTTCTTTCCTCGCAGGTGGAAATAAAAAAGTGAACCTTTCAATCTGATGAAGATACATGAATAGTGCTAATTATTCCTTAGTAAAAGATGAAATTCAGAGGATATTTTCAAGGTCTTTATCCCAATTTTACAGCTATTTCATCTACATCGGCTACAGCATATCTAGCCGCCGAAAACTTCTCAATCAGTGGTCATATAACAATGTCTACTTAATTTAAGTATAACTTATTTATTCTCCAGTTAATTACCTATAGCAAGTAACAGGCTTTAAACTCCATAATAGTAAGGGATACATGATCTGTTTTTTCCTAATTGTCTGGGTATTTACTATATATATTCATGAATAAATAGTATTCTTGATTGTTCCCAAATTTGTAGATGCGGAAATTGCAGTCATCAGAAAATGATAGCAAATAAGATTTTTATTTACCTCAGTGTTTTAATGTAATTTTGAATGTTGCTAGTTGGCTTTTTGTGATGCGATCGCTACAGAACCAGTCACCACTAAAAGTGCGCCAATTATGCCAATTATTGTCACCTCTTCCCAGGGAATTAAAGAAGGTAAAAATACTGAGGTTGTCATAACTGAAATCAAGGTAATAATGGGAGCTAAAGCCAGGACTGCACTGACTTTTGATGCTGGTAAATGTGCTAGTGATTCAGCAAAAGCACCATAGGCAATCAAGGTATTAAAAGCACAGAATAGCAGCACCATAAAATAGGAACTGCTCAAGGTTAAAATTGTTCCTGGTTGAGCTAATGGGGTGAATAATAAAGCACATCCACCATAAATAATCAGCATAATGTGAGAGGATGATAGAAAGTGTAATAATTGTTTTTGGCATAAGGCATAAATAGCCCAAGTTGCTGCGCCTAAAATGATTAAACCGCTACCGAAAATATAAGTATTCTGTGCTGTGATTAAATTCGTTAGTTGGTCACGAAAAAATACAATATAACCTGATGTCAAGATGCTAATACCCAGCCATTGCACTGATGTATAACGTTCTTTGAAAATTATCAACCCACCTAAACTTAATAGCAGGGGTGCTAATTGAATCAGGACTTCAGCGTTAGCAGGAGAAGTTAACGCTAGACCTTGCATAAAAAATAAATAATTAAGTCCTAAAAATAATGTGGCGATCGCTAATAATTTACCAGAACTAGAACGCAGTTGCTGAGAATTAGGTAATTTACCCCTGACGGATAAAAACACAGCCAGTACCAGAAAGGACACCAAGAAGCGGAACCAAATAATGGTGTAGACATCCAGAACTTGCAGACTTACTTTCAGCGCAATCGGTAAAATTCCCCACAAAAACACTGTCAGTAGCGATAATGCTAGACCCAAACCCCAGCGACCAGAACTGTGATGCATAAATTTTTAATTCGTAGTTCGTAATTTGTAATTTGTGAAGATGTGCTGAAATATATTGATGGAATTAGAAGAAATCAACCATGACAGGAGAGGAGTTTGCAAAGATTTCTGTAGCGGCTAATAAGGCTGTTTCTGTAGCTTTGAGTTTTCCTGTCAGTTGTAATTGCTGGGGAGTGAAAAGGCTGGTATATAGAGGTGCTAAAGTCGCAATGTCTAACTGTAAATCCCCTTTACCACCTGTGGTGATTTTACCTTTACCATCAGTCACAGAGAGGATAAATTTACCATTATTAGCAGGTAGTAAGTCATCTTTAACTTCCAGGTGTAATTCCGCAGAGACTCCGGAAGGATAACCGCGCATTTCTAAGGCTTTGACTAAATCGACAATTCGCAGCATCCAGCGCTGATGACTGGTGATTTTAGCCGTTTGTTCTGGTAATAATAATGTGAGATGATCAATTACAGAGCTTCTCCATTGCACTTGGTCAATTTGGGAACGATGACGGGCAATAAATGACCAAAAAGTTGTGATAGCTGCATTGGTAAGCATTACCCAATCTTTCACCAGCATGATTGTACTATCTGGGGTGCGTTGTTGAGTAAATATGATGTAGCCTTGGGGTTGGTCTGGGTTCCCAATTAAATAAGCAGAAACTGTTTCTTGAGTATCTGGTTGAGTTAATCCTTGCCAAATTGCAGGATGTCGGTGTAAATAACCGTGAGTCAGTTGTGCTTGTTGCTGATATAAGTCGTGAAAAATGTGATGTTGTTCAGCAACTACAGGCTTTAAAGGTAAAGATGTTTCTGTTAACTGGATTTTGTCAGTGGAAATTTGCCAAGTGCAATAATTTCCTGCTTGTTCATATCCGGCTTTACGGTAAAGTGTTTGAGTTGCGGGATAGAGTGCGGAAATGGGAATTTGTTGTTGATACAATTCTTGTAGAGTTTTTTCCATAAGTGCGATCGCTGCACCACAACCACGGTATTCTGGAGCAATACCCACTGCTGCAATTCCAGTCATGGGTATAGACTGACCACCCCACCATTGACCCATAGGAAGAAGTGCGAGTCCACCGACAACTTGCTGATTTTGATGGATAACGCGAAACTTGTCCACACCTAGACGCTTCATGTAGATGGCGCTATCACCCGCAGACATAATAAAACACTGTTCCAGGATATATCCCAGATGCTGCATATCTTCACTATCACTGAGAATACTGTATTGAAATTTATCGGTGTTCATCTATAATTAATATCAAGTCCTGTTAATTACTTACTCTTACCACAAGAAATCACTCCTCACCGTCAGCAATCCTTAATTAAACGCCGATTAACGCGGATAAATCAAAATGTGAGATTTGGGGATTTAATTTTAATATTTTTATTGCAACATTTCTAAAAACAGCGCCTCGGTTAACTGATTAATTCCCAATTCTTGCGCTTTTTCCAATTTAGAACCCGCATCTTCACCCACAAGTAAATAATCAGTTTTTTTACTCACCGAAGCAGTAACTTTACCGCCAGCCTGTTGAATTAATGCTTTAGCTTCATCTCGTGATAAACTAGGTAGAGTTCCAGTAATTACAAAAGTTTTACCAGCTAACTTATCATTACTAGGATTTTGTGTAGTTTCCAGAATAGAAGCTAATTGTAAACCGGCGGTTTGCAGACGTTCTATTAAAACTTGATTGGCGCGAATGCGAAACCACTGATATACAGATTGGGCGATTTCTGCACCGATACCGTAAATACCTGCAATATCTGATTGTTTGGCTGAGGCTAACTGTTCTACATTGGGATATTTTTCTGTTAATAGTTGAGCATTGACACTGCCAACGTGACGGATACCTAAACCGTATAATACCCTAGACCAAGGTTGATGTTTTGATTGTGCGATCGCATCAATTAATTTTTGGGCTGATTTTTGACCCATTCTTTCTAATACACATAATCCGTCTGTTGTCAACTCGTATAAATCAGCGACGGAATGCACCAACTCTCTATCTACCAGTTGATGTACTAGCTTTTCCCCCATACCCTTAATATCTAAAGCATCCCGACTTACCCAATGTTCAATTTCCCCTTTGAGAATAGCAGGACAAGAAGCATTTACACAGCGAGTCACCGCTTCCCCTGATTCTCGCACCACTGGTTGACCACACACTGGGCAATGGGTGGGCATAATAAAAGGTTGAGTATCATCGGGACGCAATTCTGTTAATACCCGCACTACTTCCGGGATAATTTCCCCAGCTTTGCGAACAATCACAGTATCACCAATGCGGATATCTAATTGTTGGATGCGATCGCTATTATGTAAAGTAGCACGAGAAACAGTCGTCCCCGCCAATTGTACCGGACGCATTTCCGCCAAAGGAGTTAACGCCCCAGTACGTCCGACATTCACCGAAATATTTTCTACCCGTGTGGGTGCTTCCTCAGCTGCGTACTTAAGTGCGATCGCCCACCGGGGGAACTTCTGAGTAAAACCTAACTGTTCTTGTAACTTAAAAGGATTTAACTTCACCACCACCCCATCAGTCATGTAGGGTAAATTCAGGCGTTTTGTATCCCAATATTGATAATATTCAGCTATTTCTGCAATAGAACCACATAACTTATGATTGGGGTTCACAGGAAAACCCATCTTTGCTAACAATTCCAACGCTTCCCATTGGGTATTCGCAATACTTGCATCATCCATCCCCGAAATATGCAGAGTGTAAGCAAAAAAATCTAACCGACGTTGGGCGACAATGCGGGAGTCTAATTGTCTAAGTGTACCAGCTGCCGCATTACGGGGATTAGCAAATAAATTTTCCCCAGCCTTTTGACGTTCGGTGTTAATTTGTTTAAACACATCCAAAGGTAAAAACGCCTCACCCCGTACCTCTATCTTTTCTAAACTTTTCGCATCAGCAAAATTTAAACGTAAAGGAATAGAACGAATAGTCCGGACATTTTGGGTAATATCTTCACCAACCACCCCATCACCCCTAGTCACACCCCGAACTAAAACACCATTTTCATAAGTCAAAGCCAAAGCCGAACCATCAATTTTAAGTTCCGAGACATATTCCACCGCATCTATTTTAGGTACTTGTCGCCGCCAACGTTGATCCCATCCTTGCAATTCCTGAAGATTAAACGCATTTTCCAGACTATAGAGAGGAATATTGTGACGTACCGAAGTAAAATGTGTAGCTGGTTTCTCACCCACGCGCTGAGTCGGACTATCCGGTGTAATCAATTGTGGATGCTGAATTTCTAACTCTTGTAATTCCCGATAAAGCTGGTCATAGACAGCATCTTCCATCATCGGTGCATCCAGCACATAATAAGCATAGCTAGCTTGTTGCAACAACTGGCGCAATTCTTCTATACGCTTAACTTCCGACTGACTTTGTACCATTATAGCGATCGCAAATTATCTAGCTGACAAACTTAATTTTACTCTCCTTATTCCTCCTCTGCGACTCTGCGCCTCTGCGTGAGACAAAAATTCTTCTAACCATTATTATTCCCATATTTAGCCTTTAACTCCTCCAACTCTTGATCTAAAGCGCTTTGATTAGCAGGGGGAGAAATAGGTTTTGGTGATTGTACTGGATTTGCTTGAGGTTTACCACCACCCAAAAATTGACTTTTCACTTCTTCCAGTTCCAAATCAAATTCACTCGGAGATTTACTCACAGTAGTAGGTGGTGCTTTTGGTTTAACTATAGTTACTGGTGGGGGGACTACTGGCGATTGTTGATTTAAATCGTTGAGGACATCATCTGCTGTTTGATAACGACGAACCGGGATACTGACTAACATCTTTTCCAGGATGCGATTTAACCCAGGACTGAGGGGAGTTTGCAGTTGTTGTTGCCAAATCCAAGTATCATTATTTATATCATAGGAATCGAAAGGCGATCGCCCAGTTAAAAGATGAATACAAGTAGCACCTAAACTGTAGATATCGCTGGCAAAAATCGCCCTTCCTCTGATTTGTTCCGGGGCGACATATTCCGGAGTACCAATACTTGTACCTGTTCTATTTAAAGCCGTACCCGTCGCAGACTTAGAAGCGCCAAAATCCACCACAACTAACTTATAATGGGAATCCCGTAAAATATTTTCCGGCTTAATATCCCGGTGAATCACACCTCTAGCATGGCAAAATTGTAACACTGGCAATAAATCATGCAGCAATTGCCATATCTGCGCCTCACTAAAAGCCCCCTTTTGCGCCAACTCTTCAGCTAAATTCTGCCCATCAATAAATTCCTGTACCAGATACTGTCTATCATCTTGGGTAAAATACGCCAGAAGTGCGGGAATTTGGGGATGTTGTCCCAAATCATCTAACTGCACAGCTTCTAAAGTAAATAACTCCACGGCCTTCTGCACAGTATTAGTACCTTGGGCTTGGGGGTAAAATTGCTTAATGACGCAGGGGGGTTTAGAAGGTTTATCCTCATCCACCGCTAAAAAAGTTTTACCAAAACCACCTTGTCCGATAGGTTTAATGGCGCGGTAGCGGTCTTTCAGCAGTAACTTGGAACCACAACTCAAGCAAAACTTGACATCATCAGGGTTTTCTGGCTGGGTACAATGGGAATTTAGGCAATAACTCATGGAGGTTTGGCACTCTTACTATCTTCATTTTGCCTTGTCTGAGGCAGAAGGGTGATGATATGGGTTAATTATCTAGGTTCACACTGCCATTCAGTCTTTATCGCCGAAATATTTGCAGAAGACAACTTGACAATTCCAAGTGATATATTTTACATTTTATGAGGTGAGTTAAAACTCATCGACACCACTCCCCCGAACCTTGAAAACCGCATAATTTCGTTAACTGGTGTCGATTGCTTGCACTGTAAGCTTTCCAGCCTCTAAAGTTCAGGATTTATTGAGAAATTCTTGGGAGTTATTGACACTGCAAAAACTGGTGTCGATTGGTGGGGTTGAAACCCTCTCCTAGCAAGCCTTCCAGAGGTGAACTCTTTCCATAACCTCTTCCCCTAACGGGGATGGAAACTTTCCAAGCATTTGCTTGTTCTTGAGCGCTCCTGCGGAAGCAGCCTTTCCATAACCTCTTCCCCTAACGGGGATGGAAACACGCTAGGAGAGAGCATCCACCTCCCCCAGACTGACCTTTCCATAACCTCTTCCCCTAACGGGGATGGAAACACGCAACATCGCAATACTCATACCAACAATCTGACAGCTTTCCATAACCTCTTCCCCTAACGGGGATGGAAACTAGCTGCCTAAAGGCGCCAGAAAAGTTTTCATTTGTGAACTTTCCATAACCTCTTCCCCTAACGGGGATGGAAACCCCAGACTGACAACCATTTATACACCGTCCAGCACCTCTTTCCATAACCTCTTCCCCTAACGGGGATGGAAACACCACGGTGGCGCCTCCTTGGAAGGTTGAGCTTCTTCTTTCCATAACCTCTTCCCCTAACGGGGATGGAAACTTTTATGTAGTACCTTGAGTACAGATATGTCGCTGTATCTGCTTTCCATAACCTCTTCCCCTAACGGGGATGGAAACCCTAAAATAAATAGAAGTTGAATTTGAAGTTGAAGACTTTCCATAACCTCTTCCCCTAACGGGGATGGAAACATTTACAGGAGCAGAAACTGCAGCAAAAGCAAAAGAAACCTTTCCATAACCTCTTCCCCTAACGGGGATGGAAACACAATAATTAACGTGGCTTTCTATGAGCAGATACTGTCAGTTGTGAGTATCAGATCAAAAGCTGAAATTTTGAGCTATGAAGACAATTTCGGACAAATGGACTAAAAAAACAGTTTTACAGTATTTTTTAGGTAATGGCTGTCATTTTTAGTTCTAGGCTCTAAAATAATATTAACCTTAAGGGTTAACAATATGATTAGAAGCTTGCTACAATGGATATTGTGTTTAATAACCGTAAATTTGAAAAAGAGTGCAATAACCAGAAGCTTCTAGAGAAAAAACATGGTGCAGATAGAGCAAAACGCATCCGCAGACGACTAGATGATTTACGTGCTGCTAATGTATTGGAAGATATGCGATGTCTTCCAGGAAGATGCCACGAATTAGTTAAAGACCGCGCAGGTCAGTTATCGCTAGATTTGGATCATCCCTATCGGCTAATACTTGAGCCAGCAGATGAACCAATTCCTAGTAAACCAGATGGTGGCATAGACTGGAATAAAGTAACTGCCGTTAGAATACTGGGCGTGGACAATACTCATGAGTAATACAATCCAAAATCAATACACGCCAGATTATGTTTCTCCTCCTGGAGAGACTCTTCAAGAAATTCTGGAAGAGCGGGGTATGTCCCAAGCAGAACTGGCGGAACGTACAGGAAGACCTAAAAAAACAATTAACGAAATCATCAATGGCAAAGCAGCTCTTACTCCTGAAACTGCATTGCAGATAGAGCGTGTATTGGGTATCTCCGCTAGTTTTTGGAACAACCGTGAACGACAATATCGAGAAGCTTTAGCACGAATTGAAGAAAAAGAACGCTTGCAAGAGCAAATCAGGTGGCTTAAGGCAATTCCCGTGAAAGCCATGATTAAATTTGGATGGATTCACCAATATCAGGATAAAGTTGAGCAATTACGGGCAGTGCTAAATTTTTTCGCCGTCGCCTCCCCTGAACAATGGGAGGGAATATGGTGTAACAGTCATGTGTATTTCCGTAAATCTCAGGTTTTTCAAACTGAGGCTGGAGCAATGACTGCTTGGTTGCGTCAAGGTGAAATCGCAGCAGCTGATGTTCCTTGTGCTAGCTATGATGCTAATAAGTTCAAGGAAGCATTGCTACAAGTTCGCCTTTTAACAAACCAACCCCCAGCAGTCTTTCAACCAGAATTGATGCGACTGTGTGCTGAAGCAGGTGTGGCTGTGGTTTTTGTACCGGCACTTCCCAAAACAAGAGTCAGTGGAGCAACACGTTGGTTAAATCCCAACAAAGCACTAATTCAACTTAGTCTCAGGCATAAAACTGATGACCATTTATGGTTTGCTTTCTTTCACGAATCTGGTCATATTCTGCTGCACGGTAAGCGCGATGTCTTCTTTGAGGGCAAAGGCTTTGGTGATGGCGAGGATTTAGCAAAGGAGGAACAAGCAAATAAATTTGCTGCGGACATACTTATTCCCCCTATGGAACTCCAGCGATTTTTAGCATCAGGACAACAACGCAGTAAATTGGGAATTGAGGAGTTTGCTGCTAAAATTGGCATTACTCCAGGCATTGTAGTGGGCAGACTTCAGCATGATGGAATTTTACCCCCTAGTCACTGCAATGAACTCAAGCGCCGATTTGAGTGGAGATTGGATGAATCAGAAAGTTAATTGTGGAAGCAGTAGCTTCTTAATGGAACCCACTAAAATTAACCATGACTCAACTAAAAACCAAACTCACTCTCAAAGAATTTCTTGCACTTCCCGAAAGTGAACTTCCTTATGAGTTTGTTAACGGTGAAGCTATACCTAAATATAAAAATGAGCAAATGTCTCCTAAGTTTTTTCATGGTGCAACCACAGGAGCATTATTTATACTATTATCCACATGGGCGGAAGCAAAAGGTCGTGTTGTGGTGGAATGGGGGATAAATTTAACAAGAAATCAAGAAAATTGGCTACCTGTACCTGATTTAACCTACATTTCCTATAACCGTCTTCCTGCTGACTGGCTTAAAGATGAAGCTTGTCCTGTTATCCCAGAATTAGTTATCGAAATTATTTCTCCTGGTCAAACTTTTGGAGACATGATTGAAAAAGCTACTTATTATCTTCAAGCTGGAATTTCTCTGGTGTGGATAGTAGATACAATATCTCAAACCATCACTCTGTTTACAGCTTCTTCTCTGCCTGTGACATTTCGAGATAATCAAGTGATTAGCCATGAACTATTACCAGAATTAGCAATTACTCCCCATACTATCTTTAACCGTGCTGGTTTAATACCTTAGTTTTCGGCTGTTTCGCTTTCATATACAAAATTTATTTATTTCACAGTAATCCCAATTCTTAATTCCAGTTACAAGTGCAGAAACCATCGCAGTATCTAAGTGTGTTAGCGAGGAGAGTACGGCACCAAAGCGTTACTAGCCCTGGCGACTAAAAGTCGCGGCTACACAGACAAAACCCCCCTACGTGGGTTGAAAATCCTTAGTTTCTCGTTAGTCCGCGCAGGCGGACTTCGTTTGTGTAGTAGCGAATTATATTCGCCCAAAACTTTTAAAACATCCTCATTTTCACAGTTTCCAGCCTTTCTTTACCTAGATTTTTTCAATGGTTTTGCTTCCATAATTTCATGAACAATTAACCCAATCGTTCTACTTGACTCTGGATTAAACGTTGTACACTGACTAAGGCTCGATTTAATTCAAAATTGCGCCTTTGGGGATTCTGTAAATAGGCTTGTTGTTCTTCTTCTATCATTTTCACATCTTGAACTACTAAACCATCAAGTAATTTTTGCGCTGCACCAAATAAACTATTTTTAATAAAGCGGCGAAACCATATAGGTAGTTTATGTAAGCGCCAAAAGGCATTTAATGATGTAAAATGGATTAAATAGGCTTTGGTTTCGGTTGCACTGATGGGACACAATAAACAATAAATTTTAAAATCTTTGCCCAAGGTAGATACCCAATGGGGATAAATATAACTCACATCTAAGGGTTCAGGATGTAATTTTCTCAGTGCGGGAAAAAATAACTGGGATATTGACCAAATTTTGTCGATTTTGTAATAACTTTGGGCGATATAATGAGCATCTACACGATGCTCATTTTCTTCAATATCTTGTAATGATGCTTCTGCCCATGCTTGCAAGTCTTCATGTAAATGTCCATGATACATATCCATTAAATTCTCAATTAAATATGAGTAATGGGCTTGGGTATTAATCACTGAAACTGTGGCAATATAATTAAGATGTTCCCATTCTGGTAAACCCATCGGTTCTACAGTTGGTTTGGTATTTCCGGGAAATAACCAAATAAATCCATCTTGTTCTTTAACTGGGTAATGGCGAAGCTGACAGTTGGGTAATTTCTGATTTTCTGCGAGATAAGGAACCGCCGCACATTCTCCGGTAGAATTGAAGCGCCAACCGTGATATGCACATTCTAATTCGTTACCAATTACTTGTCCGTGACTGAGTTTGACTTGGCGATGGGGACAACGGTCTTCTAAGGCGTGAATTTTACCTGTACTGTCTCGATATAGGGCGATGCCTGCGGCGGGCGCTTGCGCCATCGTCTGCTGCCAGCATACTACATTTATCGGTTTATTGCTTACTTCACTGCTACGTGCGACTACATACCAATGATTGGGGTTTATGCCTAATTGACGCACATCACGACTTTGGACAGTGGGAGATAAGGAGGACATACTATCAAATATCCTGAAATATTGAAGGTGCAGTAAGAGATATTTTACAGGTATTTTTTGTCTAAAGAAAATGTAATATTTATAACTGCGATCGCCTGGGTTAAAATATTCTGCGAAGCACCGACAACGAACTTTGCCCACAAGCGATAAAGTATGGGTAGATAAGACGTTCACGAAATTGAGGAAAAATCTGTATGACAAACTACCAAGAAACCCTATCCAGCAATGAACTCAATGGCAATACAGTGAGTGTTAACCATGTGGAAGTCATAGAAAATGTCATCTCATCCCTAGAACAAGATGATAGCGCTATGGTGAGCCACAATTCAGAGAATAGTTATCTGTGGAAATTTAAGTATGGGACTGTAGAAGTTTTTATCCAACTTACTGGTACTTCTGATGAAGATACGATCACGATTTGGTCAACGGTGCTAAACTTACCAGCTAAAGATGAACTGAATTTGATGCGTCATATTTTGGAAATGAACTGTTCTAGCACCTTAGAAGCCCGTTTTGGTATTATTGATAATCGGGTAGTGGTGATATCAACCCGTACTCTAGAAGATTTGTCACCGGCAGAAGTCTCACGGCTTGTTACCATTGTGGCTACAATTGCTGATGAGAACGATGAAGTTTTACAATCTCAGTATGGTGCTGCTTAAACTGTATTGCTTGTCCCCTTGTAAATATTAGTCTTGAATCCAATTGAAAACATTGATGGTAAGCAGGTTTGGCGACTAATTCCTTTATTAGAAGCTGCTGGTGATGTGCAGATGGCCATTGACAGATGGTTGTTAGAACAGCATAAATCTGGAAACCACCCCCCAACTCTGCGATTTTATACTTGGTCGCCACCTGCTATTTCTCTTGGTTATCACCAACGCCAATACCCGGAATTGTGGAGAAATTTGATTTGGCGGGGACAGAAATTAGATTTGGTGAGTCGTCCCACTGGAGGTAGGGCGGTATTGCATCAAGGTGATTTAACTTATGCTGTGATTACTTCTGGTATACCTGGTAGCCGTTTTCAGATATATGAAAAGATTTGTGAGTTTTTAATTCAAGGATGGCGATCGCTGGGGGTAGAATTAAGCTACGGTGAAGCTGGGCGTGGCTATATTCACAACCCTAATTGTTTTGGCACAGCTACCAGTGCAGATTTAGTCTTACCAGATGGAAGTAAATTCATAGGTAGCGCCCAACTGCGACGGGGTGAGGTGATTTTACAACATGGTTCTATGCGTCTACAGCCAGATGTAGAGTTGTTTACTCAAGTATTTGGTGCAGCATCTTCTACCAGTATGGAAATTGCGCCAAATTTGAGTTTAGACAAGATAATTGCCACTTTAATCACAGCAGCTTGTGATTGTTTTGCGATGCGTATAGAAGTACGACCCCTCTCCCAGTCTGAGTGGAAGGAAATTCTCACAATAGTCTGAATACTCATATCTTGCACCTGGCGACTGGAAGTCACGGCTACACAGGCGAAACCCACCTACGTGGGTTCAAAACCCTTGTTTTTTCGTTAGTCCGCGTAGGCGGACTTTGTTTGTATAGCCGCGACTTCTAGTCGCCAGGGCTGTAATAAATTAGACTTTTCAAACAATCTCTGAATCAGCGTCACGCAACTTGAGTTTCTTTTTATGGCTTTGCCATCATATTGCTGCTATAGTACTTTTATGTCAGATTTGACATAACAACCACCACCAAGGAAGAAAAAACAGATGCCTAATCAAAATCAAAAGAAAATAATACTCTATGAAGTTTCAAAATCAAAGCAAAGTTATTGTTTGGCTCCGTGGTGAGGTAAAGACTCCACCATTTTCAGCATCAGGACGACTTGAAGCAGGGTTTTTGTTAAGGCAATTACAAGAAGGAGAAATTCTTTCACTGCCAATATCTCGACCAATGCCAAATATTGGTGTTCACTGCCATGAATTGCGGATTAATGATAATGATGCTGAGAAACAGTGGCGAATTATTTACAGAATTGATTCAGATGCAATTGTCATTGCAGATGTGTTTCAAAAGACTACTCAGAAAACACCCAAGCGTGTAATTGAAAATTGCCAAAGAAGATTGAAACTTTATGACGACATTTCTCAGGAGAGTTAATTTATTGAAGAACATATATGGATATAGCAAAGCGTCAACGTTTGGAAGCATCTGGTTGGTCTGTCGGAGATGCGGCTGACTTTCTAGAACTTTTACCTGAAGAAGTAGCTTTTATAGAAATGAAGCTATCATTAAGTAGATATTTGAAGGAACTGCGTTTAAAAAACCAGCTTTCTCAGGCGAATTTGGCTAAGAAAATTAATTCCAGTCAATCGCGGGTAGCTAAGATGGAAGCGGGAGATCCTTCAGTTTCTCTAGACTTAATAGTAAAGACCATTTTAGCAGTCGGGGGAACTCGTGAGGATGTAGCAATAGCAATCTCTTCTATCCAAAGCTAAAAAATTTAGATTTATCGAGACTTAACTTACTGATGCCAAACATAATCATTTTAATTGCTGCCTTAATAGTTGCATGGATTATCTTTAAAGCTGCTTTAAAACTATTAAAGACATTTCTGAGTAGTGCGATCGCAATTTTGGTAATTGTGATCATTTTGAATATCTTTGGCTTTAGTCCCCAAGACCTGATAGAAGAAGTTACAAACTTACCTGCAACCTTAAGCCAGTTTTTCACCGGGGAAAGTTAACAAAATCATTGGTGATTCCGGAGGACTAAAGTCCTCACTACAAACTTTATTAATTTGTGGTTGATTTGGCAATACTTCCTAACTGCAACCCTGGGGGGTAACTACCTTCTTCTTTAATTTGCTTAATTGCTTCATCGGTAATCGGTAAATTTAACTTTTGGGCTAATTCCCGCACAATATCGCCCCTATCAATGACACCCGCTACTGTACCCGCAGGGGAAAGTACAGTAATTCGCGGTAATTGCTCATTTTCTAGTTTATTGATCACTTCGGCTAATACAGTGGATTCTAATACAGAGGGAATTTCTGTTAAGGGATGGACAATACTTTGAAGAGTGCGGTTTTCCCATTCACTTCTTTCTACTAAGCGTAAATCGTCAATGGCTACCATACCCCGATAACGACCATCAGAAACGGCAAAGTAGACACTGGGGGCGTTAATATCTAAGAGGAAGGAGTCAGCAAAATTTCTTAAAGTTTGGTCAGCATCCACTACTCGAAAATCACGAGTCATGGTGTCACTGGCTGTTATTTGCAGTAAAGTTTCTTGTAATGTGGTCATGCGGTCATAACTGTTAGCATTACGCACAGCAAACCAACCAATTAAAGCAATCCATAAACCAGTAATTAACTCTCTGGTGAAAAAGTCTACAGCAAATCCTAATGCGATCGCACCATAACCTAAAATTTGCCCAGCCCTCGCAGCCCAGTGTACAGCCTGAAAGCGATTTCCGGTAATTTTCCATAGTGCGGCTTTTAGCACCTGTCCCCCATCCAGAGGTAAGCCGGGAATTAAGTTAAATAGGGCAACAACTAAATTAATTCTCGCCAAATCTGCGACCATTGCTGTAATTGGGCTAGATTCAGGTGTAACATTAGTAGCGAGGCTAAATAGCAAAAATAGGGCAATACTGACTAGAGGCCCCGCGATCGCCACTTGAAACGCTTTTCCTGGTGTTTTCGATTCCTCTTCAATGGCCGCCACACCGCCAAACAGAAATAGAGTAATAGAATTAACTTTAATCCCTTGCGATCGCGCCACCAAACTGTGACCCAACTCGTGTAACAACACCGAAGCAAACAGCAGCAGCGCCATCACCATCCCCGCACTCCAACCCACAGCAGAACCCCATTCCTGGTAAGCCATGCCAAAATTAAGCGTAGCTAACCCTAAAATTACAAACCACAACGGGTCTAAAAATAGAGGAATGCCAAATAAAGATCCGATTCGCCAATTTGTTTGCATTATATTTTCCCACAACTAGATATTTTCGGTAATTAATCCTCAAAATGTACATTCATTATTAATAAAATTTACAATTGCCAATTTTATCAAAGAGTTTCAAGCCCCTTCCTTACTATATTTTGACATATAACCTACCCCCAGGACTAATAACTGAGGGTGAGGATTTCCACCGTCAAATTATTCCCAGATTTGTCAATCCCAAGACTGCGCCAACACCAATCAGATGACCAGCACTCATCGCCGCCAAGAAAGAAGCCACACTAGGATTATTAAATATTGCCGGAAAAGGTAAAGGCATTTTTTGCCCAACATGAGGATAGTTAATTATACGCGGAATAATCAACAAGCATAATAGACAACTACCAATAATAATTGCCATCTGAGTCCAATTCCCTGTAGTATTAGTATTGGGAACAGTCATCTGGACTACCAATAACATTGATGAAATCATGGTTTTTACTCCTGCATTAACAAACGGATATAGCTGTGATTTATCAGCCATGTAAATAGTCCGCCTATTGAAGTGAGTAAATCCTCTCTCAAAGGTTAGGTTAATCTCTCACTCTTCCGTCCAAGTGATGACAAAATAAATTAAATATCCTTAACAAAGAGAGATTTATTTAACTATCCTATAGCATTGGTTTGTGACCCAGTTTAAAGTGAGACAAACAAGACTCCAAATAATTACAGTCCTCACACTTCAGTTCCTTGCCTGGATTAGCGCAACCACAGGGAGGATTAACAAAGCAATCTGTCGCATCTTGGGGTGTAGTAGATTTTTTGGAAATATAATATAAAGTTACTTCCTTAAGACAGAAAATAATATCTTTCACCATAAAAATTAGCTCTATTTAGCATAGATTCAGGATGTATCAACTAGCAGGAACACACCAGAGACTCCAGCTTGAAATCTCATCCTCTATAATCAATTCATACCTTTGACAATTTCTAGTTTCCCTCACAAAAACCTGTAAAGTTACAGATGGTAAATGATTAATTAATATCTGCCCATAACCAATAACCTTTCCGAAATGTCCTGTTTCTTTATTGATCACATAATCTCCAACAGTAAACATAGGTAAAAATGATACCCCACATAGCATTTTCTAGTCTAATAGTCTAATCAAATCCAAAATTATCTGCGTTTATCTGCGTCCATCCGCGTTCAATTATTACCGCTCCCATATCCCTTAAATGGGAATTGCTATACAAGAAGTTGCTACATTCCCATTTTCAGCACTTTAGCCCATAAAAACCTCATCCTACGATAGTGTTTTATTGAAGACTTAAGTAAGAGTTATTTTCCCGAAGTTTATAACTTCTGATATATAGATCTAGCAGCCAAATCTTTTTAACCAATACCAAATACAGAAATAAAACTAGATTTAAAAGAATCCCGTGCATCTTTTAAACTTTGCGCCAAAGGATGTTTCGCTTGCAAAAATACCCGCGCACAATTACGTCCTGGCATTCCGGAAATTGACCCACCGGGGTGAGTCCCAGCCCCAGTCAAAAATAAATTATCAATTGGTGTTTTATAATTAGCTAACTCTGGCAAAGGTCGGAAAAATACCATTTGGTCTAACGTCATATCAATATGATAGTAATTTCCCTTATAACTACCTAACCTTTCCCCTAATTCGGCTGGACTTTCCACACGACGGGCAATAGTTGCATTCTTCACATTTGGGGCATAATTAGCCAATTTATCAATTACTTTGTCTGCAACTTGATTTTTTAATTCATCCGTCCAACCAGTACCTTTTAAACCAGTACCCTCAGCACCCGCTATTTGATAAGGAGCAAAAAACTCAATCCATAACGTATGTTTACCGGGTGGTGCTAATGTAGGATCAAGGGCGCTAGGCATAACCGCATACATAGAAGGGTTACTATCAGGAATCTCTCCCAAGGTACATTTACTGTGAGCCTGTTCCACATGAGCCATTGAATCGGCAATTAAAATCGAGCCTGTGAGATAATCATCCTTGTGGTCATGATAGGGAAAATGTAGAGGTTCGTCTAAAGCTAAGTCGATTTTCAGAATAGTTTCATTGTTATTAATGATACGACGTTCTAACCTCTCGCGTAAATCACCATCAACTTGATCAACTTCACAGGGATCTATAAGTTGTAAAAATAGACGTTTAGCATCAATATTGGAAATTACCCCGTATTTAGCCCGATATTCCTGACCACCCCCAACCCTGACACCCACAGCCTTCCTGTCGTCAATTAAGACTTTCTCTACCTGTTGGTCGGTGAGAATTTTTCCTCCCTTACTAGTAACTAAATTAACTAAAGCCTGGACTAAAGCCCCAGTTCCCCCACGGGGTCTAGTCATACCGGGGTTGTGACGCATAGCCATCATCATCACACCAATAGCTAAGTTTTTTTGGGAAGGAGGCGCACCCAGTTCGGAAGCCAGTCGGGAAAGTGGGGCCTTTAAAAATTCCTCATCAAACCATTCCTCTAAAATATCCTCAGCACTGTTCAGCATAGTGCGAATGAAATCTAAGGTTTTAGATGGCGAACCAACTACAGAAAATAAATCTTTAAATTTTTGAATATTGTAATTACCAAAAATATCTATAACTGATTTAGGTGGAGCATTAAACATAGGAACCATTGCATTAATTGCCCTTTGCCAGTAATCTATAAACTCCGCATATTTTTTAGCATCTCGCTCATTATAACGAGCAATTTCTGCACAGGTTTTTTCCACTGATTTGTGCGCTAAGAAATACTTACCATCAGGATGTGGGCAAAAAACAACCGGGTCACAGTCTAAATATTCTAAACCATATTTTTCTAATTCCAATTCTGCCACAACTGGCCCTAAATGAATAAATTCATGGTCAATTGCACACAAATTAAATTTAAATCCCGGTGCTTCTTGCGGTATACATTCTTCTGTCGTCGCTGCACCACCGGGAACTGAACGCTTTTCTAGTAGCAACACACTGTAACCAGCCTTCAGTAAATAAGCTGCACAAACCAACCCATTATGTCCTGCGCCAATAATAACAACATCATACTCGTGCATATTTTTAGCTACACTTTGATCTCTAGAGTTTAGACTATTATTATAAATTGTCATCCCCGAAAATTCTTACCGAATCTCAGGTTCTCGTAAATAATTAATTCTACACTAATCCTCTATGACTACTGAAGCTGATTGATAAACTCAATTTGTGATTCGGAGATTGGCTGCACATTTGCTTCAATCATTAGTATAATTTTCTCCGATTCAACCTCCATATCTATAATCCTAAATGCTGTATCTTCCCACTTCAAAAAGGGGAGATTAGCTAGTTCTTTAATTTTCTGCATGAATGCTAATATTAGTTCTACAGAAATTCCTTCTCCTTCAGTACAAGTCACACTTTCTAACAAGATGGGATGGGAATTATTCCGGGGACGACAAGTCACCGTCACACCTAAAAGATGTGTATTTTTCTCTGACTTGAGTAACCCTGTGGCATTACAACCGATTTTGCCGTCTCCAGGTAAAAATATATTGATATTTTGCGGTGCAAAACTAATTATTTGGCCATCTACATTTAACGTAATTTTTTCTACCAAGCTACGAATTAAATCTGAGGTGCAGGCGAGGTTAATATCTGTTTTGGTGAGGACTACACGCGCAACGGTATTTACTGGCTGATTGAGTTCAATTTGACCGAAAATCGCTCGGAAAGGATTTATAGTAATATTATCTGTTTGCAGTTGGATTTCCTGGACACGGATATTTTCTTTTAGCACTATTCCTTTACCTGAAACGGAAACCTTTTCTGCTTGTCCCTGAAGGATTTTCACAACATCAGTTTCTATATCTATATCAATTTCTTCGGCTGCTTCTATCCTTTCTGATACTGTTTTTTCAGCTTGATATGATGCAATTTTTCCTTCAATATTTTTGCTATTTTCCATAAAATTTGCCTCTGATTATTTCTACATATTGGTTACTTTAAACTTTGGATGGTAAAAATGTTATCTACAGCCAGAAATATACAAATATGAGTAGTTCCGATGATGAAGTTGATACTTACAACGACTTACAAGAACTAGAACTTGCTTACTTTGAAGACCGCAGCACGGGTATCCTGCTATCTATTCTCAAAGATCCACCTATTTTGATTTTGCATGAGGCAACCTCTGCGGTGGATAATGAAACCGAAGCAGCTATTCAGAAATCTTTAGTTAGCTATCATTACCCAAAATCGCACGACTATAGCCATTGCACATCGTCTTTCCACAATTCGCCACAGTCATTGCATATATGTGATGGAACAAGGTCAAATTGTCGAGCAGGGTAAGCATGAGGTAATGGAATTTATACAAGTTTGTGGAACGTACAATCTGGATATGTGCCTACTCATACCTTCGAGGATAATCTGTTCGGGGATTGAGCAACGCTAACGCGAACAACCCAAGCTATAGGACTAATATTTGATTTTTGAACAATCAAGCTGCCTAGAAGCTTGACTTCTCAGTATACTGAGTAAGATTCAAGTAGGATTTCTATAGCTGTTTTAACTTAATCACAATGACCTCTTTACCATTCACTAAACAACATCCACTGCTGCGGTTATTACACTACGCTAAAAACTACCGTTGGCAAATATGGACTGCTGTAACTTTTACCATAGTAGAAAGAGTTTTCGTCATTGGCAGATTTTATCTGATTGGGGTAGCGGTGGATGTAGTGGTAGACCCAGAAAATTCTATCATTGCCCAATGGGGAATTAGTAATATTATTGCACAGTTGGTAGTTCTATCATTATTAACTTTACTGACACGGACTTTAGAATCATTATCTGAATTTATTTACGATCGCCTGTGGCTCAACCTAGCCCACAGTATTCAGCATCAGTTACGTGTTGATGGTTATAATCATTTGCAATTACTAGAATTGAGCTATTTTGAAGAACGCTCTACAGGTACTCTATTATCGATATTGAATGATGATATCAACCAGCTAGAAAAATTTCTTGCTTATCTGGCTGCTCACATTTTGCAAATCATGACAACGATTGTAGCTGTTAGTGGTTCATTTCTTTTCATCGCCCCTAATGTTGCTTGGTTAGCAATCAGGGTTAGCGCGTCTCAAACCCTATTGACAGTGGGATTCTAGGAGAGGATTGA
>NZ_CAWUOL010000038.1:0-42079 GCF_963923915.1 Nodularia chucula CCY0103
TTCTCCTCTTAACATTGCTTTATACATTTAGGTTTTGCCTCGCCCACCTACTTATCAGTGACGCACTTTTGATAGAACGTTCAATATCTTCTGAATTTATATCTTTTACTAATTTTAGTCTTGATATACCCTTTATTAAGGAAATATTTAAAGGCAATCTTTCTACCAGTTATTTTCATTTTGATAAGTGGTATAAAGAACATCAAAAATGGGAAAAAAGATTATCGGAATGGTGTGATGAAAATAAACAAGAGAAACCGAAAAGTTTATTATATTTTGGAGACGAGAAGTCAAAATTTATTGCAGAAAACCGACCACCAAGTTCAATTGCTTATGAAACCTGTAGAGATTTTCTTGTTTCCTCCGCTCAAAATATGACTTACCCGGAATTTTACCGCACTTTGCATGGTGACTCATCGCCAATTCAAAATTTAGAAACCCAATTTACAGATACTGATTCTCTCCTGACTCAACTCAAACCCACAGATAAAATACACCCGCTTGTCCTCAACCTGACAACACTCCAAGGCGAAACAGATATCAGCGCCATATCTCAAGAAATCTGCAACCAAATTTACTGGAGAGTTTTTACCGAACTTCCAGAAATTCCCGCAGTTAACAACGCACCTCAACTGAAAAGAATTATTCCCACAATTACAAAGCATCTGCAAACAGAAAAACTCGCTTTAATTATCCATGACTGTGAACCAAATCAGTCAATTGTGAATTTCTGTCATAAACTAACAGATGTGTTGCATATTGCTTTTATCACTGAAAAACCATTAGACGCACCATTGAGAGGTTTTCCACGAAATCAGTCAAATTTACTCAGTGCTATTCAAAGTTGGGTTAATGAGATGCAATGACATGATTGCTACACTTTAGATACAGCAAATATCAGGTTTTTGGTGGGTTAGCGACAGCGTAACCCACCCTACGTTTTTTGGTTAATTCAACTGGGAAACTATTATTCCCATTCTATGGTTCCAGGTGGCTTGGAGGTGATATCGTAAACCACACGGTTAACACCTTTTACTTCATTGACGATGCGGTTAGAAATGTCTTCTAAAACTTCGTAAGGTATGCGCGCCCAGTCAGCAGTCATCCCGTCTTCACTGGTGACTATGCGGAGGACAATGGGGTAAGCATAGGTACGTTTATCACCCATTACGCCGACACTGCGAATCGGTAATAATACGGCGAAGGCTTGCCAAACATCGTGATATAAACCACGTTTGTTTATTTCTTGACGGACAATTAAATCAGCATCACGGAGAATATTCAACCGTTCGGGGGTGACTTCTCCTAAGATGCGAATTGCTAAACCAGGGCCGGGGAAGGGTTGGCGTTGGACAATTTCTTCTGGTAAACCAATGGAACGCCCGACTTTGCGGACTTCATCTTTAAACAGTTTCCTCAATGGTTCTACAAGTTTAAACCGCAAGTCTTTGGGTAAACCACCTACGTTATGATGACTTTTAATTTTGACTGCTACCCGTTCGCCTGTTTGGGGATCGACGTTGGTATCAGCAGACTCGATGACATCGGGATACAGTGTACCTTGTGCTAAGTAGTCGAAGTGTCCCAGGCGTTTGGATGTTTCTTCAAATACTTTAATAAATTCATGTCCGATGCGGCGGCGTTTTTCTTCGGGATCTGTAACACCCTCAATCATGCTGAGGAAGCGATCGCGCGCCATGACATATTCTACAGGAATATGAAACTGTTCTTTAAATAGCTTCAGTAACCTTTCTGGCTCTAATTTCCGCATAAAGCCTTGGTCGATAAACACACAGGTTAACTGTTCTCCAATCGCTTTATATAGCAAAAAGGCCAGGGTGGATGAATCTACACCCCCAGACAATGCTAACAGTACCCGCTTATTACCAACTCTGGCGCGAATTTCCCGAATTGATTCCTCAACAAACGCTTCTGTTGTCCAGGTGGGTTCGCAATCGCAGATATGATAAACAAAGTTACGAATTAATGGTAAACCACCCAGAGAATGTACTACTTCGGGATGGAACTGTACACCATAAAGTTTTTTGTCGTGGTCGGCGATCGCCGCACAGGGAGTATTATCTGTATGGGCTAACAATTCAAACCCTGGTGGCATTTTGGTGACTGAATCTCCATGACTCATCCACATGGTTGTGCCATCTTCGACGTTAGTTAGCAAGTCTGTGGGGTCATCTATATATAATGATGCTTTGCCATACTCGCCACGTTCGGCTTTTTCTACTTCCCCATCAAGTTGCTTCACCATCAACTGCATTCCATAGCAAACACCTAAGATGGGTATGCCTAAATTCCAGATTTCCGGATCACAGTGAGGAGCGTAATCATCATAAACTGAATTGGGACCACCAGAGAGAATGATGCCTTTGGGGTTTAGCTTGCGTAACTGTTCGGGTGTGGTGCGATAGGAAAGAACTTCGGAGTATACTTGAGTTTCGCGGATGCGACGGGCTATGAGTTCCGAATATTGTGAACCGAAGTCTAAAATGACAATCATTTGTCGATCTAGTAGCCCCAAATTTTCTATTTGAGACCCTTGTTCGGTCTGTAGAGTCACCGATGTATTCATGATGGGGGGAGTTGTGAATGTAAGGTAGATGATTGTATCTGGTCTAAACTAGATCCGGCTTACCGTCTGGTTTAGCTGGTAGATAGGAGAGTGGATCGCCCACACTAGGTAGTAAGTGTTTGCTAGCCTATGCTTATGGCATGGTGTTAAAAAGAATGATTTAACTAGGAGTGAGTACCGAAAAAATTATTTATGGGGATTATTTATGATTATTCATAATAAATTAACACAATTTTTCGCTGAAGATGCAAGCGATTTTGCTCTTAACGATAATTTGGCGATCGCGGTCGAAGAGAATTGAGCCACAAACAGTGGTATCTTTACCTCTACTGCTATGACTTTGAATGTATTCTACAGAACGTGTATCAATAGCTTGGGCGATCGCACCATAAACTTGATTTACCCAATCACTACCTGTTTCAGCATCTAAGGATTTTAAGTATTTTAATGCCGCTTCCGCCGTAGGACTATGAAACACAGCTTGTATATCTTGTGACTTTAAACCCACTAAAGCGCAGTGGGCGGCTAAAATTTCCCGACGACCATCAGCCAAATGATGATGGGTGTGAAAAATCCCCCCAGCTAATTTCATCAACTTACCGTGATAGCCAAATAATAAGATTTCTTTAACCCCCAAAACATCAGCCTCCACTAACAATGGTCCCAGCCAGTTAGCAGTTTTTACCAGTTGTTCCGGATTAATACCAAGTTGACGCGCTAAATCTAGACCATTTTCGCCAATGCAAAATACCAAACTGGTAAACCGACTGGCTTTATCTTGTAATTCCCGACGAAAAGCCGCCAATTGATCTGGTGTACTTAAAGGTTGAGAAATCCCACTTGTCCCCAACAGCGAAAGTCCTTCCACCACACCAAAAGCCGAATTAGAAGTACGCACAGCAAGCGATCGCCCGAAGGGTAAGATAATATTCACCGTAATTTTCTCATCAGGTGCAAGCATCCCACAGAGATTTTCTTGTAGCAGATTTTGAGCATAAGCATAAATCGCCGGCTGATTACCAGCATTTAGCTGTTTCCCAATTCCTTCCCCACCTTGAATAATCACCCGTTCCCCATCTCCTACCCGCCATTCCACCACCGCCCAAATAGGAGTATTTCTCGTCAAATCGAGATTATCACCCGGTTCACTGCGAGTCATAGCCAAAGCCATATTTTCAGATAGTCCTGCTACCTGCTCAATGGGGATTTCTGCCATTTGCGCTGGTGAAATCAAGTCTAGGGAAATAGATGTCAGAGGTTGACGATGACGTAACCAATGTAACGCCGCCATAGCCGCAGCACAGGCAAAAACCGGGAGAGTGTATCCAGAACGGGACATGAGGGAGTGTGTGGGAGGTGTGGGGAGTGTGGGGAGTGTGGGGGGTGTGGGGGGTGTGGGAGGTGTGGGAGGTGTGGGAGGTGTGGGAAGTGTGGGAGGTGTGGGGAGTGTGGGGGAAAGATTGTTACTTCCTAATACCCAATACCTAATACCCAATACCTAATCACCAGTCCCCAGTCCCCAATCACCAGTACCCAGTCCCCAGTCCCCAGTCCCCAGTCCCGATTAAACACCAACTTCTGAGAGTAAAACTTCCATAGCTTCCGCAGAAATTGCAGTTTGGATATAGTCAGGAGATTCGGGATTATAAGGACTTTTTATCCGATCCACACTCAGAATTATGGCTGCATCGGGGATGACTTCTACATCTGGGTCAAATGCAGTTGGACGCATCAAGGAACTAGAGAAACCTTTAAAAATGGCAACTTTATCTTGCTCATCGCCGATTTGTACTGTCACCAATAATACTTCTTGCGGGCGCTTCGTGGTGTATTGTTCCAAGCGCTTACCAATAGAATTATTCATTATTACTACTGTTGTGCAGCTGAACGTCCCTGTTTAGCGAGCTTCACGAGGACAAAGTAAGTGAGGTAAACTACATAAATTATTAAACTAACTATACCCAGAAAGCCCAGGAAACCAGGCGTGCTGTTGTAATGGAAATATTGTTTAAACATTAAGGGTGCTTGAAACCAAACCTGACAGTAGGGAGTGTTTATCGCGGTGGGGGAAATAGCACACCCCAAAAAAGGCACTAGAGCTATTGCACCTAAAATAGAATAAATACTGACACCCCAACGCCAAGAGGTAAAAACGAGCTTCAAAGGGGTACTGGCTTGATAATCTATTTCATCATTAATATCCACCCAAAACCACAGGGAAATGGGAATCAGGATGCGCGCCATCCAAGCGGAGATAAAGCTGACTGGGTACTGAGCAATCATTAAATAAATTGTGATTGCTAGCAAACTGGATACCCGCCAGTAAATAGTTAATAGGCGTTGCATCCCTTCGGCTTTTTGGACAAATGCCCAAATTATCAGGATTAGAGGTATAAATACTAAAAATAACAATGCCAGTCGATAGTCAATCCAGACAAACTGGCGAAACCAAACTTGATTCATAATTTTTTTTGAGATTAGCAATAATATAGCTGGGGAGTGGGGAGTGGGGAGTGGGGAGTGGGGAGTAGGGTAAAAGCTTTTCGGTGTCTAAATTTTATGATCGGTTTATGTTCTAACGTCCTTGGGGGTTGCTATAAATTTAAATCAGTTATGCTGAGATTTGCTTAAGTTCTAGTTAAAAAAAACAAGCAACTGGCAAATCTTTCACTGAAATATCTTGCATAAGCCTACAACACCATCGGGAGAATTGAGGAACTCTTGGGTAAATTATGAACTAGTATGTTCAAAATAGCCCGATTTTTATAGTCTTTGGGAGTTGATCTTGAGGATCATAGACCCTCAATACAAATCTTTTCGACTCACCCAAACTGAGAATTATTCACTTACCCTCTGAAACAGGAAGAAGTTCTATTTAATCTGGGGTTCGCTCAGGTGCAAGATATCAGTCAGTAGATTCTAGTTGCTTGCTGATGCGGCAAAAATAAACTCACCGGCTCACTTTTTAGTCTTCATAAACCCGACACTCTGCCGCTTCTGGGTTATCGTCACAGAACTGTTCTAGGGAATTTTTGGGCTTCTTGTTACGCTGGTGAGAGGCTTCAGCTTGCAGTTCTTCTACTGCATCCCAAGCCGCCGCACACTCAGCAGAGTCTTTACCTGAAATGTCGCAGACAGCGCGGGCTTGTTCTATTTCTGACTCAATTGTTTCTTGGATTTTTTCTTGGATATCGCTCATAGTTTAGTCTCTTTGTGTGGTTTCCGTAGCAGTATAGAAAAACTTTAAGAATGGCATCTTTTTGTTCTATCGTTAACCATTCTAACCACTTAGCTGTTACATTGAGTATTTTAGCTTATTGATCCATGCTCAATACAAGAGATGGATTTTTACCGAAAAATTGGCTTGGAGGTTCCCCGTCCCTGTCTGCCGACAGGCAGGGTTCTACGACGGCTTGTAATTCATTAGTGTACTAATATACTACTATAGTAATTGTAGTGGAAAGGTAATCAACCACTTAAAAAACCTAGCTGTCGAAAGACAAAGCACTGTACCTTGATAATTCAATCTATGCGGTTCTACTGCATTATTCTAGTTTCCTCCTAGCAGTAGGTAAAAGGTTTATAGGGGCTAGACGAATCAGCATTTTGAAACACATTGTTTCAAACAAAACAGGACTTGCACTAATGCAAATAGGGTAGGGCATACCCGAATTAACGCTTGGGGAGAATCCCACCTCTGGTTTAGACGACGCAAGGACTCTAGGTTAAGTGGTTTCGTTGAACCAAGAATCCCCGTCGATTTATCGCGGGGAGTGTCAAACTACACGATTATTTAACGGGAAAAATTTTGTAGTATCCGTACTATAAAAGTATAATCATACAATACATTTGGTGTATGTAGTAGGGGTAGAAATCAAATACTACTAAACTAAGAAAAAATCAGCCGAAAATTCATGGCAGAGCAAATGCAGTGGGCGAATGCCCTATCAACCCGTCCTTCTTTAGAAGCAGCTGTTACAGATGTAGTGGAACAGGCTGTCTCATCGTTAGCAGCACCTGCGGATTTAGGGCTGGTATTCATTTCGTCTGCTTTTGCGAGTGAGTATTCCCGGCTTTTACCCTTGCTTGCAGAAAAACTTTCAGTACCTGTGATGATTGGCTGTAGTGGTCTGGGGGTAATTGGGACTACAGCTAGTGGAGAACCTCAAGAATTAGAGGCAGAACCCGCTATTAGCCTGACATTGGGGCATTTGCCGGGGGTAAATCTGCAAGTTTTTCATGTATTGGCAGAAGAATTACCTGATTTGGATAGTTCCCCAGATGCTTGGATAGATGTAATTGGTGTGAAACCATCTCCAGCGCCGCAATTCATTTTGCTATCTAGTGCTTTTTCTTCCAAAATTAATGATTTATTGCAGGGTTTGGATTTTGCCTACCCTGGCTCGGTAATTATCGGCGGACAGGCTAGTTCTGCGGGTTCTGGTGGTCAGTTAGCGCTGTTTTGTCATGATGCTTCTTCTGAGGGATTGCACCAAGGCTTATATCGTCAGGGAACGGTGGGGTTGGCTTTGAGTGGGAATATTGTTTTAGAAACCATTGTGGCTCAGGGATGCAGACCGATTGGGGAGCCGATGCAAGTCACAAAGGCTGAACGTAATATCATTTTGGAACTGGATGAAAAAGTGCCGCTAGTGGTGTTACGAGATTTAATTGGTGGTCTGAGTGAACAAGAACGGATGCTGGCACAACATTCTCTGTTTGTGGGGATAGTGATGGATCAGTTTAAACTTTCTTTACAACAGGGAGACTTTTTAATTCGCAGCATTTTGGGGGTAGATCCATCTGTGGGGGCGATCGCAATTGGTGATATCATTCGTCCTGGTCAACGTCTACAATTTCAACTGCGTGATGCCGAAGCTTCGGCTGAAGACCTGGAATTACTTCTAGAGCAATATCAAAATCAACAACTTTCCCAACCCTCTGCAACTGCGGCTTTTATGTTTTCCTGTGTCGGTCGAGGTCAAGGTCTTTACGGTAAGTCCAACTTTGATTCGGAGTTATTCCGGCGTTACGTTCACGATATACCCATAGGTGGTTTTTTCTGTAATGGCGAAATCGGCCCGGTAAGTGGTAGTACCTTTGTCCACGGCTATACCTCAGTTTTTGGCATTTGTCGCCAACTCAGTGCTGAGTGAGTTCTACTGGTTTAATAATAAACAAGTATGATTATCAATCAAGGTGGGTATATTATTGGCGATCGCACCATAGGTTTGAATATGATTACGCAAAGTCGGCGGAAACTGGGGATAGTCTAATAAACCATCACCATCAGCAATATTTGCCCAAAAATCTCGCAGACTCGGAGCTAATTGTTCCGCTTCTGCCAATGGTAAATTTAAGGGATACTGAGTTAATAGTTTAACTAAAAACGGGAACGAGCGATCGCCCATCCATTGCCGTGATAAATCCTGCAAATTGGGAAAATCAGGTACTGTTTCTACACGATGGGATAAAATTTGTAACCACTGTTTTCCGGAATTATCCTGTTGAAACTCCAACACCCGATAAGGGTGAGGATAACTCACTAAAGAACCAGTTGTAATATCATAAACACCTTCCGAGCAAGCAATATCCTGAATGTGTAAATGTCCTGTAAATACCAAATTGACACCATAACGCCGCAGAATTTGTAACAATTCCCCAGAATTTTCTAAAATATAGCGCTTACCTATAGGATGGCGCGATTGTTCTGGTAAATGCTCCACAACATTATGATGTACCATCACCAATACTAAATCCTCATCTGCGGCGGCTAATACCTCCTCCAACCATCTCAATTGTGCAGAATCTAAACGCCCTATCAATTCACCCTGTGCATTAAAAAAGTTAGAATTAAGACCAATTAAGCGCACCCCCGGCAACAATTGATGTGTATAGTAAAGTTGCTGAGGATTTTCGTAGCCAAACTTGCGGTAATAGTAGGGAAAATCCGCAAAACCCACTGATTGCTCATTGGCTGTTAGCACCGGAACATCATGATTACCAGGAATAACATAAGTCGGGAAAGGTAATTGTGCTAATCTTTCTTGTAACCACAAATGATTTTCCGGTTCGCTATGCTGAGTTAAGTCTCCCGGAAGCAAGAGAAAATCTAAATTAAGTTGTGTTAAATGTTCTATTGCACTTTCAAAAGCGGGGATACTCACTTCCACTAAATGAAATCGGCTAGGATGATCCCAAATAGTATGGGGAAGGGCAATATGTAGGTCGCTAACTACAGCAAAACGAAAGTTTAGAGCCATTGATTTCTAGAATAATGTTAAAAACAATCTGAAAAACTTCTTTT
This sequence comes from Nodularia chucula CCY0103, assembly GCF_963923915.1. NCBI lineage: Bacteria > Bacillati > Cyanobacteriota > Cyanophyceae > Nostocales > Nodulariaceae > Nodularia > Nodularia chucula. Next base: position 8,895 of record NZ_CAWUOL010000038.1, read on the forward strand.
ATACAAAGTATAACCGTTGCTGAGAAATCCGGGATCAGTCAGCTTTTATCCAGTTTATCTATTTTGCTTGAGAGACTTTATGGCATTTCTCCCTTGGGTGGCATAGAAGCCAAGTTATGATATCCATTGTAAAGTTAATAAATTTTAGATAACGTCTCTATATAAATTTGGTATTCAGATAGAATTGGCATGAGTTTATGCAGCATAAATATCTATTTAAAAGCCAAAATTTTAGTGTCAATCACATACAAGATTAAGTCATTTTCATCTTCAGAAATCTCTGAGAAATAAAGGACTTGATATTTATCAGGAGTGGATTGAGCATCAGCGCTCATCCATAAAGCAAAGATATCAACAATAATCTATGCTAGTAAACGAAACAGGGAGTTAAACCCCTGAAACTACTAGATAAAGCAAAATGGAAGATAAAAAAGCCTATCAAGAAAGCATGGAAGCTCGATTCAGTGAATTGGGTGCAAAAATTGATCAACTACAAGCCAAAGCAAATCAAGCACGGGGTGATGTAGAAGCTGACATCAACCAAAAAATTGTTTTTCTCAAGACGAAGCAAGATGAAGTTCATCAGCAGCTTCAGACTCTAAAAGCTGCGGGAGATGAAGCCTGGGTAACTTTACAAGTGGGATTTCAACGTGCTTGGGATGAATTAAGTCGCGCCTTTGAAGAAGCAGCCGCAAAATTTCGAGATAACAAGCCATCATAATCCTTCAGGCTGATAGCAGAAAATCATACAATGAGTATTCCGAGCGTTGATCGGCGCTCGTTTTTTTAACAGAAAGGAGAAATATCAATTTTGGCATTAGTCAGAGTCCGCCAACACGTGAATCCACTGGCGAAAAAGTATCAAACGCCAGCAAACGCCCTAGAATGGGAAAAAGTTTATCCCCAGCCAAACCAACCGCTACATTTAGATATTGGCTGCGCTAGGGGGAGATTTTTGTTGCAAATGGCGCAGCTAGAAACTGACTGGAATTTTCTGGGTTTGGAAATTCGGGAACCGTTGGTGGTAGAAGCGAATCAGTTACGTGGTGAACTGGGTTTAACCAATCTCCATTATTTATTTTGCAATGTGAATAATTCATTGCAGTCTCTGTTATCCTCTTTACCTCCAGGAACGCTACAACGTGTAAGTATTCAATTTCCTGATCCTTGGTTTAAAACCCGCCATGCTAAACGCCGGGTAGTACAACCAGAATTAGTCACAGAATTAGCTGATTATCTGGCGGTGGGGGGAACTGTGTTTCTGCAATCGGATGTGGAGTTTGTCGCGGCCGAAATGCGATCGCGCTTTGCGGAAAATGCCAATTTTGAGCCACTAGGTACAGGAGAATGGTTAACAGAAAATCCTTTACCCGTAGCAACAGAACGGGAAATAGGTACTCAAAACAAAGGTGAACCCGTATATCGGGCTATGTTTGTGAGAAAAACTACAGGATTCTAATTCGGCGGTAATTTGCTAAAATTTCCTCAACGATAATTTTAAAACAGGGCAACTCCTCATTACTATGCCAATATCTGCAAGTGATCTTCAAGATGCAGCAGCTATCCCAGCAGGGGTTGCTATATGCGATCGCACCCACTGGGGACGCATCCGTGTTTCTGACAGTGACCGCATTCGGTTTTTACACAATCAAAGCACTAACGATTTTCAAAGTCTCCAGCCAGGACAGGGCTGTGATACCGTAATGGTGTCATCCACCGCCCGCACCATTGACCTAGTGACTGCCTACATTTTAGAGGATGCAGTGCTGTTACTCACTTCCCCAAATCGTCGTCAATCTTTATTTCAATGGCTGGATAAATATATCTTTTTTGCGGATAAAGTGGTACTGAAAGATGTCACAGAAGAAACCTCAACTTTTAGCCTCATCGGTGCAAAAAGTAATGCCATTGTAGAACATTTGGGTGCTGGGTCAATTATCGGTAAACCCTATGGTGATCATTTGCAAATTGATGGGGTGATAGTGGCTGTGGGTAGTGGCTTGGCTGAACCAGGATATACGCTGATTTTACCCACTGCACAAAAAGAGCAACTCTGGCAAAAGATTTTAACATTAGGGGCGGTAGAATTGAGCGATCGCGCCTGGGAAACATTACGCATTTTACAAGGAAGACCAGCCCCAGATTCCGAACTCACAGATGATTACAATCCTCTAGAAGTGGGTTTATGGCAAACCATCTCCTTTAATAAGGGTTGTTACATTGGTCAAGAAACCATCGCCCGGTTAAATACATATAAAGGTGTCAAACAATATCTCTGGGGTATCCGCCTGAATGCACCTGTGGAAGTTGGCAGTGCGATCGCCATTGGAGATGAAAAAGTTGGTAAACTTACCAGTTATACTGAAACTACAGACGGTCATTTTGGACTAGGTTACATTCGCAGCAAAGCAGGTGGTGTCGGTTTAAAAGTGCAAGTAGGAGAAACTGAAGGTGAAGTTGTGGAAATCCCCTTTGTATCTCACGAATACCCCGAATAAACTCTTATGAAAATTAATCAATTATTTCTGAAAGAGGCATATTTTATAAAATATCTAATAACTCATATTAGATCCCTGAGAGGATGCCTTATTTTTTGTGCAATTAATATTTTTCTAGACTCTAAAATAGAGTTAACTTGATGAGGATAGCGATATGATGAATTTACAAGAAATTCTACATTCTATTGAAAATTTGCCCACAGAAGAACTGGACTATTTGTTTGAGTTTCTTCGCCAGCAGAGAATTGAGAATAGGCGGGTGGAAATTTTGGCTAATGCTCAGGAACTCATGCAGGCTTTTAATGATGGCACAGCCAAGAGAAGAAGTGTTGATGATTTGATTGCTGATTTACTAGGAAATGATCATGGAAGTTGTCTGGAGTAGTGGATTTAAGCGGTCTTTTAGAAAAGTAATCAAGAAAAAACCTGAATTAAAGAATCAAATTGTTAAAGTATTACGGCTTTTGGCAGATGATCCATTTACACCCTCTTTAAAATCCCATAAATTAACAGGAAAATTAACCGGCTTGTGGTCTTATTTCTGTTGCTTATGATTGTAGAATTATCTTTAATTTATCTGAAGATGAGCAGTTGTTAGAAATGGTTATTTTATTGATTGATATTGGCAGCCATGATCAAGTATATTAAATTAGTATTACTACTTTCAGGCTTAATTTCGTCCTGTGACACAGGGATTTACCGGAAATAAACAAACCACAGAGCCACACAGAACACTGAGAAATGAGGAATAGAGAGATTATGTGCGCTTTTGGTGGGTATTTTATGAGGAAGTCTCTAAACCAATATCATTCAAAACTATAGATTCTCCTTTTACAAGGTTTCCCAAAATTAAAAAAATTATGAAAACAGTCACCGCATTGCTAGCTCGATTAGAAGTTTACTACCAGCAAATCAAAACAATTATCCTAGCGCGTCAGAACCCTATTACTGGTTTGCTTCCTGCGAGTACAGCAATAACCGCCCACGGTGATTATACAGATGCTTGGGTACGAGACAATGTTTACAGCATTTTGGGCGTTTGGGGTTTAGCCCTCGCATACCGTAAAATTGATGAGGATAAAGGACGCACTTATGAACTAGAGCATAGCGTCATTAAGCTGATGCGGGGGCTACTGTTTGCTATGTTGCGTCAATCCCACAAAGTAGAACAATTTAAACATACTCAATCCCCCCTGGATGGTTTACACGCCAAATACAACACAGCCACAGGCGATATCGTCGTCGGGGATGACGAATGGGGACATTTACAAATCGATGCTACATCTATATTTCTACTGATGTTGGCAGAGATGACCGCTTCCGGATTGCAAATTATTTATACCGTGGATGAAGTCAATTTTATCCAAAACTTAGTTTACTATATTGGACGCGCTTACCGGACACCAGATTTCGGCATTTGGGAACGGGGAAATAAAATTAATCATGGTAGTGCGGAATTAAATGCAAGTTCTGTAGGTATGGCGAAAGCAGCCTTAGAAGCTATCAACGGATTAGATTTATTTGGTGTGCGTGGTAGTCAAGCATCAGTAATTCATGTTCTCCCAGATGAAATCGCCCGCGCCCGGATTACCTTAGAATCTTTATTACCTAGAGAATCAGCCTCTAAAGAAATTGATGCCGCACTGTTAAGTATTATTAGTTATCCGGCTTTTGCGATTGAAGATGTGCAATTACGAGATCGCACATTTAATGATATTATCCGCAAACTCCAAGGAAAATATGGTTGCAAACGCTTCTTACGAGATGGACACCAAACAGTTTTAGAAGATAGCCAACGTTTACACTACGAACCTTGGGAACTGAAACAATTTGAAAATATTGAGTGTGAATGGCCGTTATTTTTCACTTATTTATTTTTAGATGGGTTATTTCGTGGTGATAGCCAGCAAATTAAAGATTATCAATCACGTTTAGAGTCATTACTAATTGAACATGATGGCGTGGGTTTATTACCAGAACTTTATTACGTCCCGGATGAAAATGTCGAAGCGGAAAGATTAAATCCCCAAAGTCAAACCCGATTACCTAACGAAAATATCCCTTTAGTCTGGGCGCAAAGTTTATATTTTCTCGGTCAACTCTTAAATGAAGGCTTACTAGCTGTTGGGGATATCGACCCATTAGGTAGACATTTATGTATAGGTAAAAAACGCGAACCTTTGGTACAAATTGTTTTATTAGCCGAAGATGAAGACTTACAAATCAAACTCAGAGTGCATGGAATTGAAACTCAAACACCCAAGCAAGTAGAACCAATTCAAGTTAGGAAAGCCGAGGAACTTTCCGCTATTTACACCCAAATTGGACGTAACGATAAACTGGGTTTAACTGGTCGTCCGGTGCGACGGTTGCGGAGTTTGACCACATCTCGCTTTTTTCGGATTCACGGCGAAACCATAGTATTTTTACCTTCGTTTTTGGATTCGCAACAGTTTTATTTAACTTTAGATTATCACTTTCTCCTAGATCAAATTAGAGGTGAACTTGCTTATATTCAAGATTATTGGATTGATTTAGGTCGTCCTACTTTGACTTTAATGTTAACCCATACCATGTTAGAAATCGGTTCTGAGGCTTTATTAGAACTGATGCAGGAATTTAAAAATGGTGTGTGTAACGGTGTAACTGTAAAATTGGGACGACTGAATCAACTGATGCTGACAGCAGGGATGCAAAGGATTGATTTTCTCCAAGATGAGGACTTTTCCCAATCACCGATGCAAAATGCTGGTCCCCGTTGCTATTACTTGGCTTACAATCGTGGGGGAAATTCGCGGTTAGGAAATACCCAAGAATTTCAAATGGAACGGGAAACTGACTTGGCCTTGCTGCTTTCTTCCTTGCGTTCATCAGAAAATCTTTATGAACAAATCGAGTTATTACAAACTTTGATTCGTTTAGAAGGGCTAACCTTTGATACTGGTTTTGGTGGTTCACAGCATCCGGTGACAGTAGCTGATTTACTGGATGAAGTCTACACCAAAGCGGGAGATTTAGGTATCTGGGCGGTGGTACGTCGCGCAGCTGGACTCAGACAGATGGTTGATATCAGCTTATCCGATACAGTCACAAGTATTTTGGTCAGAGGTAAGCAAATCGCTGTAGGTAGAGCTTACAGTAAATCATCCCTGATTTCCGTGCCGATGCCCCACCGGGAAATTACGGATAAAATTAATAACTTTTGTCGTGAAGATATCCGCGATCGCGTCCTCACCCAAGAAATTATTATCTATCTAGGTGTGTTAATGCGATCGGAACCCGAACTATTTCAAGGATTGCTAACTCTGAGAGTTGGCTATCTGATCCTATTAATTACCAGTGAATTAGCACAAGAATTGGGAGTAACTCAAGACGAAGCATACGAAAGATTAATGGAACTTTCACCCTTTGAAGTGAAAATGCGCTTAAATAAAGTATTAACAGGATACACAGGTATTAGTAACTTGTTACGCCAACAGGAATCCTTACACGTCAAGCAAAAAGAAACAGATATTGCTTGGGTAGTGCGACCCACAGAGACAGAACAAACACCAGTTCCCCAAGGTGGTTGGCGGAGATTTCGTCAAGCAGAAGGAGCATTAAACCGAGTTCCCAAAGAATTTTTTCAGCAAGTTTGGCTATTAATGAAACATTGTAAAGGGATTGTGATTGGCGATAAACTAGAGCGCCGGAATCGCTTAGACAGTGAATTGATATTATCAGAAATGACCCCAGGGGAAAAGAACTTCGCGTTAAGAATTGAGCATTTACTCAACAAAATAGAAGCGCCCGAATACCGCAAAGTCAACATTGAAGCCTTAATGGAATTAGCCACAATAGTAGCCAATAATCCCAGCTTACAAATTGAAGAATATATAGTGCTAGACGTATTAATCGGTCACGCAGTCAGACTAGCATGGTTAGAGCAAAATCCCGAAAGAGGCGATCGCTACGACGAAGACAAAGCCTCAGCTTGGAACTCCTTCTATAACACCTCACCTCAAGACTGCGTAAACTACATCTTAAAAGCCTTCCGATTCCTCACAGAATTTGTCCAAGAAATCGAAACCCCAATTCCCACAAAATAGCGCAGAAAATATGCAAATTACTTCTCAGCGTACCTCTGCGCTCACCTTTGCGTTTAAACTCCTACTTAAGAGACACAGCATCAACATCAACAGTTTCAGCACTAGGTTCATCAGAACCCTTGCGAGTCTTCAAAGCTGCGATCGCTAACCCAGACAGCTCAGTAAAAAGCACCGACAAAACTAAAACGTCATCAACTTGTCCGAAAATGGGTATAACGTCAGGTATAACATCTACGGGGCTGAGAATATAAACCAGTGTTCCTAAAATCACCCACCAACGGTACTTGGGATTACGAAGCAAATTCCGATACCAACTATACAGTGATTGGATTGAAAAATTCATGTGTTGACCCTCCAGTTATTTTTAATTTTGACAAATTATGCGAAAAATTCCCGGTAGAAATAACCGCCCTAGCTAGGAGGGTAACATTTGACAATGCAGAGAATGCAATGATCAATTCGGTTAAACTCATTTTAGAGGCTTAGTTTAATCAAATCATGGAAACTGGAAAAATTACTTTATGACTTCTTCCAAAATTTCTACAGCCTTTTTGACATTCTTATACCAATTAGATACACTATGATAGCTCATACCGACACTTTTACCATGAGCTATTTGATGACGATTAATCACTACACTATCTATAGAGTCTTTTATTTCATTACCAATTTTGTTAGTAAATTCGCTTTGCCAAATAGGGCTGAATTTTCCTAAGATTTCGGTAATTCTACTCGTTTTACAGTTTGTTATAGATTCTATCTGTTTGGTCACAAATTTTTGAATATTGGGCGAAGCTTTGTTTTTACAATATTCTTCTAATAAAACCCTCAAAGATTCCTCAATGAATCCTGAAACCAAAATACATAGATATTTTGACCATTCACTTTTAATCTCTGGTTCTATAAAACAGGCAACTTTTTCAAATAGATTATCTATTTTCTGACGATGAGCTAATATAGATTGATTCATAAATGCGTATTTCTATAAAGCTCTCTAACATCCTCCAGCCTCGTCATGAGATTTTTTTTACTTGTGGTCGAGGGTTTAGCTGATGACCAAAAACGCTTGTCATTAATCAGCAATTCATAGAATTTTTTTAATTTTGAACATTCCAAACCTTTTTCTAACTCTTGAGCAGTTAGAAGCATGATGCTATCAAAAAGAATATTGAATGATTTGTTTTCATAAAAGACTTTAGTTCCTATACAATTTTTCAGGAAAGATATTGTATTAAAAAATATATTTTTTATTTCATTTTTTGAAATTATATTTAAATCTTTGTTTCTTAACATAAATTGATTAAGAAAATTGGTCATATCACCGGAATAATTTTCTAAATCGAAATGTAGAGCCAAAAATCTTAAAATATGCTCTTGTTCGTTAGCGCGAATATCATCCTTACCATAAAGCTCTCTCCAGGTTTCATTTCTTGATAAATCTTGAAGGAGTTCACTAAAAGAACCATGATAAATAGCATTCCGAATTTCCTGTGGTTTTAAGGGAGTCCCAGTAGTATTAAGTCGTTCAAATAGATAAAACATTCCACGTGGGTCATAATTTTCAGATATGATGATGCAGTGGATAATAGCATTATCAAGTTCACGTCGCTCCGATGGAGGTAATGTGGAATAGGTTAAACCTTCTAACTGTGGGGTGACACCTTTAAGCTTAAATACTTTCCCAGTATGAAAAGATTCTTGAAAGAAATATTGCAAAGTTTTCAGCCGTTGTTGTCCATCTATAACCAGATATTTTTTAGAAAACTTATCTTTAGCTAGAAAGAGTGCAGGACTAGGAAGACCAAGTAACAAGGTTTCAATAAAGCGTGATGCTTCCTCTTCTTTCCAAACATATTTTCTCTGAAACCCTGGAATAATAAATTCTTCTTCTTCCATACGTTTCACTAATGTATCAACAGGAAAGTCAGCACCGTAATACTCTACTTCTAGCCTTGGACTTTCGCTTGTTTCCATATCGTAGTTCATAGGTTCTTTATCCATTTATGGTAAGTAGATTAGTGCTTGGGTTGCACATACTCTTAGATCGTAGCCTACCCGCTAGTTTATAAACTGCTTTCGTTTAAGATCCCTTGGAAATCACACTATGAAAAACCATCTAACTTGACCTGAAAAAAGTTTTAAGCAGCCAAGAATTGGCTTTTATTCAAGACATTGCCATAATTTAAACAGGATGGTTGCTATGGAAACCGCCGAAGGCCTAGTTTTCTCACCCCACCACCCACCATGCAATTTGAGGATTTTTGAGATATTGTCGCACTCCGGGAACAGTTATAACCTTACAAGGTATGAGCAACAACTTTTTGAGGAATATTTCATCGCCCAGAATGAGATAGCCCAGCCCCAGGTAACATGGAAGACGCTACTAATTCTCTGTGGACAAATATCCATCTGACGATTTTGTATAAGAATATGGTAATTATGCATTAATCTTAAGAATTAAAATGCTTTGGGACTGTTGCTGTAGAAATGGAGGGAGGAAACCTAACCAGTGGATATTTTAGATTTGTTTGAAAAGGGCGGCCCCGCGATGTGGCCCCTGTTTGTGTTGTCAATTTTGTCTATCAGTGTGATTTTCGAGCGTATGTGGTTCTGGTTAAGAATCATGACTCAAGAAAAAGAAATAGTAGATCGTGTGTTAAACGCTGCCCAAGATAGTTGGGCAGTAGCGGCAGATATTGCTAAAAATGCCCGCCATCAGCCTATTGGCAGGTTTCTCTATGCTCCTTTAAGCTACCCAAAAAGTGATCCAGAAACCTTTAGACTGGCTTTAGAAGCCACCGCCGAAGATGAATTAGCGGGAATGCGTCGGGGTGAAAAACTTTTAGAAGCCGTCATCGCCCTTTCACCTCTGTTAGGATTGCTGGGTACAGTTTTGGGTTTGATCGGCTCTTTGAGTGCAATTCGCATTGGCGATTTGGGAACTCAGTCTACAGCTGGTGTGACGACTGGGATCGGTGAATCTTTAATCAGTACCGCGACTGGTTTGATAGTTGCGATTATCAGTTTAGTGTTTTATCGCCTATTTCAAAGTTTTGTAGTTGACCAAGTTAAAATTTTTCGTAAAGCGGGAAATGAGATGGAGTTGTTGTATCGTCAGTCTCCACCTGACTATGACAAAATTTCCGCAGTCCTGGAAGGGGAATCTGCAACAGAAAATCTCAGTCCTCGTCCTCCCCGCAAGCGAGATCCAAAACCCTTTCCTAAACCTCCTGAACCACCGAATACATCTGATTCTTTAGATTCCGTGGGGACAGAGGAATAATTAACATTGCAATACCCGAACCAGGCTTAATGGTGAAAGAATGAAAGTTAATCTGCATACTCCCATTGAAGAAACACAAATTCAAATCCTGCCGTTAATTGATGTCGTTTTTTGTATTCTGACGTTTTTTTTGTTAGCTGCTTTGCAATTTACTCGACAACAAGCAATTAATATTGATCTGCCTAAAGCTAGTACAAGTACGGTAGCTGGTGTTACTTCACAGGTTGGTACTCAAATTGTCACTATTGACGCTGTGGGTAATGTTTACATAGAACAACAGCCTGTACAACGAGAGCAGTTAGCCCAAAATTTAAGTGCATATCTTCAAGCTAATCCTAATGGCATTTTGGTGTTAAATGCCTCACGAACCGCAACTTATAATGATGTGGTGGAAATCCTAGACTTGATGCGTCAAGTAGGTGGCGATCGCGTGTCTTTAGGAATCATACCCGGCCCCAGTCAACTACCTAATGACTCTTTTAATCCCCCTAATTTTCCCATGAGTCCAGAGGGAGGGGCGAATCCTGATTTGATGACTCCAGTTCTACCCAATGAATTTGCGCCCCAAGTACCTGTAGCACCTGAAACAACTCCTAGCCCCTAAAGGTGATATTCGTCCCCCAGGGCAGCGCTAAATTCCCCTTAAAATACATCTTTAGTCATCCAAGTACATAACTGCACATCCAACCCCTTTCCTGACTCAGGAGAGGGGAATATTTTAGCTAAACCTAAAGAGATACGGAATAAATTCTGTTTAGGTAAAAATAGCTGTTAATTTACAAATAATTGGTTCAGCTGCAAAAATTTCTTTATCGTCGAACTTAGTAATTTAGCGCCAATCACCATTCACGTTTCAAGGGTTGTGGCATGAATATTGTGACGCTTTTAATTGTTTGGGTAGTAACATCTATCAGTTTGTTGATTATTAGTAGACTGCCTTTGGGGGTGGAAGTTGACTCTCCGCCAAAAGCCATTGTTTCGGCAGCAATTTTGGGGATTGTCACAGCAGTAGTGAGACCAATTTTAAACCTCATATTTACTGTACCAAACTTACTTACCTTTGACTTGTTATCGGGCATCTTCACATTTATGATTGCCGTGGTCTGTTTTAGTCTCGCCGCTTGGTTAGTGGAGGGTTTTCGCTTACGGTTTGGCATCTGGAGTGCTGTACTAGGGGCTTTCGCTCTGACTATTATTAACAGCCTAATTTACAAGTTGTTAGGGGTGTAAGTAGTTATTAATTCGTAATTCGTAATTAATTCAGGTGACAACTCCTCAATCTATTTATTTATGGAAAAAAACCAGTTTTTTCCGTCGATAACAATTACGAATTACGATTTATAAATTACGAGTTATTCAGTTGGGGGAGCAACTGAAGCACTTTTTTCTTGTTGACGCTGTTCACGTTTTTTGCGATCAGCCGAGAGCATATCTGCCATGACTATCAGAGCTTGAGCCATTTTTTCTAAATTAGAACTGTATAGCTCCAAATCTTTGTTGAGTTTTTCTTCAGATAGATGTAACCCAGCCGCAATGGTTTTTAAGGCTTCAGTACGTTGCTTTTCGTCCTTGACTAGTTCAGGAGCAGATTTTTCTAATAATGTGAATAAACCAACTGCAAATAAGCGGCTGTATTTAAACTCGGAATTGTTGGCGATCGCCTGCAACTGCGCTTGCAAATCTGGATCTCGATCTAAATGACTGGTTTGGCTTAACCAAGCAATTAAATCATTAACTGGTAAGTCTTGGGCTAAAGCTAGCAGACGTTCAGCATCCTGTCGGTAGCGTGGGGATTCTTGTTCTACAGCCTGACAGAGAGCTTGAAAAATCGATTCTTTATCCCGTTCTGGTAGGTAGCCTTCCATGAAGCGGTCAAAACTGGTGACTACACCCAAGGCATAAATGGGATTGTAGCTAAAACCGCTATTTACTGATAGTAGATGCATTTCTACCATCAACTCTTCAACCACCCGCCGATAAATTGTGTTAATGGGGCGAGTGTGAAGGGAGTAAAAAGTTCGCTTTGTATCTGAGACAGTACGGACGTTATTCACAAATAAAATGTTAAGAATGTTAAGGGCGACGTTATTATATTTTGTCGCTTAAAGGCTACTTTGCCAAGTTCAGGTTTCCGATCAGTATTATTTATGAGTTTTGCGCCAAATTTAATTGCGTTAGGTGAGTACCTAGCTGGAAAATTTGATAATCAAGAACAAGCCTTGGCCGATGCTGCTTGGTTTGTGCATCTACATCTTTGGCAAAGACCAGTTGATCTGTTTTCAGAAGACAGTATTACCTTATTTGCCGAGCAAGCTAATATTGTCAATTTAGACCATCCCTATCGCCAGCGAATTATGCGGTTGATGTCTGGGAGTGGCTCGGATACACCCTTGCAGATACAATACTATATGTTTAAAGATCCTGGTGCTTTCAGTGGTGCAGGACAGAATCCGGCTGTGCTGAAAACATTGACCGTGGATCAATTAGATTTATTACCAGGCTGCATCCTCACAGTTAACCAAGAAACAATCGCCGAACATAGTTATAAATTTACTGCTACTCAACCGCCAAATACTCGTTGCTGCTTTACTTATCTGAATCAGATTGTACAAGTTTCTTTGGGATTTGAAGCCACAGCGACACAATTCCACAGCTACGATAAGGGGATTGACTCGGATACTGGAAAAGCAACCTGGGGAGCTATTTTAGGCCCTTACAGATATACCAAGCGAGAACAATATTGACTGTTAAGTGGCGATGCTACGTGGGACACCTTCTAAAGCTTCTTCCTCTGTTTCAAAGATTTCAAAGACTGTATCCATCATTGTGACTTCAAAAACGAGTTTTGCTTCTGGGTGTACATTACAGATGCGGAAACTGCCCTTAACTTTATCAGCATCACGCATCCCTGCCACCAAAGAGGTGAGGCCAGAACTATCAATAAAATTTACCTGACCGAGATTGACCACAACATGGTGGCTGAGTTTAGAGATACATTCCTGTAATTTCAGGCGAAACTGCCAAGCTGTGGTGATGTCTAACCGTCCTGCTGGCGTTAAGACAATAACTTTATTATCGTCTTGGGTTGTATAGGTTGTTTGTTCTATTTGAATCACTAAGCCTCCCCGTGGCAATAGTTTAAATTTTAGTTTGAGATTGGTGAGTCAAAAAAACAGGTTGCGATTGTTGTTTAGCTTCACATCACCAGAAAAATTTCCAGCCATGCAATTAGTTCATTGACTCACCAGCCACAAAATTATCCACCACTATCACTAGAATTAACAAGTTACTGGTGACATATACTACAGTCTTTACCAGCATTACAATGTAGGTTTCTGACTAAGTTTTAAGTAGTGGGTGTCCAGTTGACCCAATCTTGAGGTTTGAGGAAGATTTCATACAACTGAGCTTCTGGAGTTTGGGGTTCTGGCTTATAGCCGTATTCCCAACGCACCAAAGGCGGTAACGACATCAAAATAGATTCTGTGCGTCCGTTGGTTTGCAGACCAAACAGTGTACCTCGGTCATAGACCAAGTTAAATTCTACATATCTACCGCGCCGATACAGTTGGAAATTCCGTTGGCGATCGCCATATTCCATCCCATGTCGTCGTTGGACAATTGGCACATAAGCAGGTAAAAATGCTGCACCACAGTCTTGAACAAAAGCAAACAATTCTTCCCAAGTGCGGCGGGCGGGTTTCCCTACTTGATCGCTGTATTTAGCTGCCGGTCCATGAGGGTCAGTACCACCATACAAGCCACTTTCACTGTGTTGATAATCAAAAAATAGACCACCCACACCCCGTGTCTCATTCCGATGCTTGAGGTAGAAATATTCATCGCACCAGCGCTTAAACACTGGATAGTATTCTGGATTATGCTTGTCGCAAGCCTGCTTCAGAGTTTCATGCAAATGTTTGGCATCTTCAGCAAAGGGATAATAGGGTGTTAAATCCACACCACCACCAAACCACCACACAGGGCCGGCTTCAAAATAGCGATAATTGAGATGGACTGTCGGCACATAAGGATTCCGTGGGTGTAACACCATCGAAGTCCCAGTTACATAAAAGCTGTGTCCTTCAGCATCTGGTCGTTGGGCTAAAATCGAAGGCGGGAGGCGATCGCCCCAAACTTCCGAAAAACCTACACCTGCTTGTTCAAAAATTGCCCCATCACGTAATATGCGCGATCGCCCACCACCACCTTCTGGGCGTTCCCAACCATCCTCATTAAACTTACCCACACCATCTAGTTCCGCCAAATTTTGCGAAATTTGGTCTTGCAATCCTTGCATAAACTGACGAACCCTAGTCTTACCATCAGTCGGGGGTAAAAACTCAGATGATTCTGCTTCTACAGTAGGCGTTTGCGAGTTAGTCAACATAGATTCCCGAACCTAAATTACAATTTTCAAAAATCCACAAATTAGTCAATTTAAACATTTGTGGCCAGCAACAGCCAATAATTAGACTAAATTTGCTTAAACTACTTTTTTCTTACTTAAGAACATTTTGCTCTTGATGGGTATCACTAGAGTTATTTTGCCTCAAATGCGTATAGGCTTGTATATTGACTGCGTTTTTTTTGTACTTCTTGATGTAAACATTCTGGTATCGATACCAGACCCTCTTTAATTAGTCTATCAGCGCACTCTCCCTTGAGACCTTCAGCAGAGACTGTGATCCAGGGTTTCTTAGCATACCAGAGTTATCAACAAGTGCATAGCGAAGAGGATTAGGCAAATGCGAAGTTGGTTATCTAAACTCATCTATAGCAAACATCGTCGGTTTTACGCTTCTCTGGTCAAAACCTATCGAGAAATTAGTTCTGTTTCTGTAGATGAAATGTGGCTGAAGGTAGTTGACTTAACAGACGTTTCCTGGCATCCACTACTCAAAAGTACCAACGTTCCCCACGGATTAGTACCCAAACCCGGATTAATTTACCAAGCCGTCACCCGATTTTCTCCCATACCCATCAGGATTTTTGTCGAGCTGGTTAAACCTAACGAAATGTTAACTATCCGAGTCATGGCCATTCCCGGAGTAGAAGAACGAGTAACTTACCGAGTAGAATCAACAGTCTGTGGCACTTGTTTATCTTATTCAGTCACCCTCCGGGGTTGGTTATCACCCCTAATTTGGTCTTTATGCCGCCCTTATACAGATCGTGTGGCACGTTCTCTAGTGGAATCTGTAGAAAACCCTGGATTACATAGAGTCTCAGCCCAGAAAAATGCCATTTTTTAGGGAGGGGGGAGTGGGGAGAAGAGGCAGGGGGGCAGGGGGCAGGGTGCAGGGGGGAAAATACAGGGTGTGGGATAAAGCTTGTACTCTCGCCCAGATCAAGCGTTCTCAGACTCTCTCGTTCCAAAGAAAGTTAAGATCATACTAGATGATCATAAAATTTGCTTAAATTTTGTTACAGCAGTAACAGTGAAAACAGTATGTACGATGTTCTCGATTCCGGCTCAGTCTTAGAAGTTTTGCGACCAGTAGAAGACCCAGAACTCCGCAAGAGTTTGGTGGAACTGAATATGATTCGCAATGTCAAAATTGACGCGGGTAAGGTAAGTTTTACTTTAGTTTTGACTACACCCGCCTGTCCCCTACGGGAATTTATTGTAGAAGATTGTAAAAAAGCTGTTAACAAGCTACCTGGCGTTACAGAGGTAAACGTAGATGTCACAGCCGAAACACCCCAACAAAAAAGTTTACCAGACAGAACTGGTATTGCTGGGGTAAAAAATATTTTCGCTGTTTCCAGTGGTAAAGGCGGTGTGGGTAAAAGCACAGTAGCGGTGAATGTCGCTGTGGCTTTAGCTCAAACAGGAGCGAAAGTGGGATTACTGGATGCCGATATTTATGGCCCTAACGACCCCACAATGCTAGGGTTAGCTGATGTAGAAATTGCCGTGCGTTCCACAGACAAAGGTGATATTCTCGAACCGGCTTTTAATCACGGTGTGAAATTAGTCTCAATGGGCTTTTTAATCGACCGAGATCAGCCAGTAATTTGGCGGGGTCCAATGCTGAATGGTGTCATCCGTCAGTTTCTCTATCAAGTGGAATGGGGAGAACTAGATTATTTAATCGTCGATATGCCACCGGGAACAGGCGACGCTCAATTAACTTTAACCCAAGCAGTACCCATGTCAGGGGCTGTAATTGTCACCACACCGCAAAATGTCGCCCTGTTAGATTCACGTAAGGGTTTGCGGATGTTCCAGCAGATGAATGTCCCTGTTTTGGGAATAGTGGAAAATATGAGTTACTTTATTCCTCCAGATATGCCCGATAAGCAGTATGACATCTTTGGTTCTGGTGGCGGTTCTAAAACAGCATCTGAGTTGGGAGTGCCTCTACTAGGGTGTATTCCTCTAGAAATTTCCACCAGAGTCGGCGGTGATAGCGGTGTGCCAATAGTGGTTGCTGATCCTGATTCGGCCTCAGCCAAAGCCTTAAAGGCGATCGCACTCAATATTGCGGGTAAAATATCAGTTGCGGCTTTGACATAACTTTTTTATTTTTGTCCCATTCCTGGGCTATGGCCTGGGAATACAAGTTAACAGTAGCCAAAAAACTTAAATATAAAGTATCACAATGCTATCAAAACGTTTTTTACCCACAATTCGCTGGCAGTCTTGGCTGAAACCCTGGAAGCAAGTAGATTTACTACTATTGGGATTGACTCTTGGTATCAGTATCTTTGGTGGACTGATGATTCTGAGTACCGAACTTAGACAACCAGTGGCTGACTGGTTCTGGCATTGGACAGTAGCTGGGATTGGCGTTTTCATCGCCTTGTTTTTAGCTCGTACCCGTTATGAACATTTAATTCAATGGCATTGGGTAACATACGCCCTAACCAATATCAGCCTCCTTGCCGTTATGTTGATTGGTACTAGTGCTAAAGGGGCGCAACGATGGATTACCATTGGTGACTTCAACGTGCAACCTTCGGAGTTTGCCAAAATCGGGGTTATTATAACATTAGCTGCCATATTACACAAGCGCACAGCAGTAAATATCAACAATGTTTTCCGGGCTTTAGGAATCACATCTGTTCCCTGGGCTTTAGTCTTTTTACAGCCAGATTTAGCCACATCCTTAGTATTTGGTGCCATTGTCTTAGGAATGCTTTATTGGGCAAATGCTAACCCCGGTTGGCTGATATTATTAATTTCCCCCATTATTTCTGCCATTCTTTTTAGTATAAATTGGCCATTTTCACAGCCAATAGTAGACTTTTATTTTTTATCTTTCGGACTATTAGGAATACTTTGGGTAATCGCTATGGGAATTTTAGCTTGGCTAACTCTTCCCTGGCGGAATTTTGTTCTGAATGGTATTGGTGCATCAGTTCTCAACTTATTAGGCGGTGAATTAGGAGTCTTTGCCTGGAATAATATATTAAGAGACTATCAAAAAGACCGACTGACGGTATTTCTCAGACCAGGATACGACATTTTAGGTGTGGGTTATCACCAACATCAATCACGTATTGCTATCGGTGGGGGTGAAGTTTGGGGATGGGGTTTATTCAAAGGGCCAATGACCCAACTAAATTTTGTCCCCGAACAACATACAGATTTTATTTTCTCCGTCGTCGGTGAAGAATTTGGCTTTGTTGGTTGTTTCCTAGTCCTGTTTGTTTTCTGCTTGATTTGTTTTCGCCTCTTGCGGATAGCTGAAACAGCCAAAGATAACTTTGGTTCACTATTGGCTATTGGTGTTTTAGCAATGATTGTCTTTCAGCTACTTATTAACGTCGGAATGACAGTAGGTTTAGCACCTGTTGCTGGTATTCCCCTTCCTTGGATGAGTTACGGACGTTCCGCCATGCTGACTAATTTCATTGCATTAGGATTAGTCGAATCAGTCGCCAACTTTCGCCAAACTAAGAAAAAGTATTTTGGGTACTAGGGAGTGGGGAGTGTGGGGAGTGTGGGGAGTGCGGGGTCGAAATAATTAATTTAAATCTAGACTGGAACTTTCGCTTCCCTTATTCTGCACATAAATATCTCGGACAGGAAAAGGAATTTCAATACCTTCTTGTTGATAACGTTTATGTAACTTCTTAATCAATAAATGTGTACCAATACGCTGGTCAAAATATTCATGGACTCGCATATATAATTTAAAATCTATACTGAAATCATTAAAAGTATGAAATCTAATATTAGGTTCAAATTCTACTAATTCTGGGGCAATTTCTGCCATCACCTCTTTGGCTATTTCCACGGTTACCCTTTCTACCTGTTCTAAATCACTATCGTAACCAACACCAATATTCATTGTTAAAGTAATTGCTTTAACTGGTAAGTGGTAATTAGTAAAAATCGCCGATGCTAGACGAGAATTAGGGACAATAATGATATTGTTTTTAAACTCTTTAATAGTAGTATTCCGCCAAGTGATATCTGTAACGTAACCTTCGTAGCCATCATCTAATTTGACATAATCTCCCGTTTTCACTTGCTTGGAGATAATCAGATAAAAACCAGAAAATAAATTAGCTAGGGTATCTTGTAGCGCTAAACCAACGGCTAAACCACCCACCCCTAAAGTTGTAACTATGGGTGTGATTTGCACACCTACAGTTTGCAACAGAATCAGTATTCCTAAAATTAAAACAGCAATCTTTGCTAAGTTAGAAATTAATGATGCGGGTACTCCTTCTGTTCTCTGGATGAATAAATTCACAAACCCAGCAGTCAATCTAGCTAAGACTAAGGTGACTGTGTACAAGAATAAAATCGTAATGATTTTTTGCAGGAGATTTTTAGCATCTTCATTGATAGTCAGAGAAGAATAAACGATTGCACCAAAAAATCCTGCTAGCACAAACCAAAAAAAGGTCATGCGGTGCAAGGCGGAAAAGATAATTTCACTACCGGGAATTTCTTTCTCAACAACAAATTTTCTCAGTTTTGTGAAGATGACTTTTTCACCAATTATTCCAGCTAATAAGCCCAATAGAATAAATGCTATTGTTACAATCCATTCCTGCATGATTAATTTCTAATTAACTATTTTATCGTATTTTTTTTAGGCATTGACAAATTTTACCTTGCTTTACGCATCTGTAGAATAGTAGCCAGAAGGAACAGATACATTTATTCTTTGTGCAAATGTCATATCCCGAAATCCTCAAGCATTTTCTAACGCTTCCCCCTTCAGATAACGTTCCAGTGCATCCGTGACCAACTTATTCAGATTTACCCCCCGTTGTTGAGCAAATAAAGCCGCCTGGCGATGAAGTTGGCTACCTACACGCACATTAAAACTTCCCTTAAACGCCTTCTCTGGCTCAATACCTTTTTCTTCACAGAGAGCTAAATAATCATCAATTGCTTCCTCAAAACTAGCCCTCAAACTAGCCACATCTTCGCCTTCAAAACTGATTAAACTGCGGATATATTCAACCTGTCCGTAGAAGATTTTATCTTCATCACTATAGTGAATAGACCCAAAATAATCCTGGTATTGCATCATGTCATTCATAGCAATTCTTCCCCTTGAAGAATCTCGATAATCTGTTCAATTTGATATCGTTTCAGAATATTTTGAGGATGGGGTTTGTGTAATGTCATGATTACCCCCGCATCATTGAGAAAGCGCCGCCGAGAACCTCCCGTTTTACCCGTGCTGACCTCCTCAAAGCCAAACCCTGAAAGCAAGCTGACTAATTCCTCCCAGGTGAAATCCTTGGGACGACTGAGAAACCGCTTAATTAATTTCTCCTTGCGGGTCATGGGAAATCCAGACAGCTTACTTCCATTATCTACCCTGAGATTCTTTTTGCAACTAAAATTAGTTGCATTATTGCATTAAACTGATGACCAATTTCAAATTCCCGATTCCTCAAAGTTTTTAGCGAACTGACAAGACGCTACGCAGACCTATCGGTTCAGCGCTTGCGCTATCGCACCAGCTAAGTCCACTCCATGAATTGCGTACCTTGAAGATGACAGGGTGTGGCAAAATACATATTATGGAATTGCCAATTATTTACCATCCAGATTATATTGCACCGTTGCCGCCTGGACATCGCTTCCCCATGTCGAAGTTCCGACAACTGTATGAATTGCTTTTGGCTGACGGTGTAGCGCAAACTACACAATTTCACACGCCTAAACTCCCACCCCTGGAGTTAATTGAATTGGTACATACTCCAGAATACGTGAAGGCTTACTGTGAAGGAACGCTAGAACCGAAAGCACAGCGTCGTATTGGCTTACCTTGGAGTCCAGAACTGGTAAATCGTACTTGTGTAGCGGTTGGTGGTACTCATCATGCTTTCCCTAGTTATGGTTCTGGTTTTTGTATTTTCAACGATTTAGCGATCGCCTGTCGAGTGTTACAAAAATTAGGGCTAGTTGAGAAAGTTCTGATTGTAGATTTGGATGTGCATCAAGGAGACGGTACGGCTTTCATTTTTCAAGGAGATGAAAGTGTGTTTACTTTTTCCATGCACTGTGAGGTGAATTTTCCCGGTACTAAACAAACCAGTGATTTGGATGTTCCCCTAGCTGTGGGCATGGAGGATGATGCTTATTTACAAACTCTGGCGAATTATTTACCAGACTTATTATCCCACATCCAGCCAGATTTAATATTATACGATGCTGGGGTAGATCCTCATATCGGCGATCGCTTAGGAAAATTAGCTTTGAGTGATACGGGGCTTTTTCGCCGGGAAATGCAGGTTTTAAGCACCTGTGTGGCTGCTGGTTATCCGGTAGCTTGTGTGATTGGTGGGGGGTACGCTGATGATATCAAGTCTCTGGTTTGGCGACATTCTTTGTTACATAGGGCGGCTAGTCAGGTGTATCATCAGTATGGGTTATGAGTTGAGTGAAATATGGATAGTTTCACGCAGAGGCGCAAAGGAAGAGGGGAATTGAGAGCAGTTTTACTTTTTCCTCAAATAACTCCTCAAATAACTAAAGTTGATTATCTCACCCCACGTTAGGAAGTTTAAGATTATTTATGTCCACTTTTTCTCACAATCGTAATTTCCAAGACTGGAGCTATAAATGTGTTGGATCTGTGGCTAAGGATGAGATACTACAGTTATTGGGTGAGCAAGTTTGTCTGTTTTATGTGCGTCGTCAAGGTGCGGGTAAACATGAAAATGAGGAAATTTGGCAGTTAACTATCGCTACGGATCAAGCGGAATTTCCTTTACCTTTAAAGTTGGAACAGCAAGATAAAACTTTAGGTATAATCGCAGCTGTTAAAGATGATGGTATTGGCGGGTTAAAAATTTTATCGACTCGGTTATTACACGTTTCACGGGGATACGCCGATGCTTACTCTGTCTCTTTTCCCTTGCGTCTCCTCCCTCATGAAAAACATCGTTTAGGTATTCCTAAACCTGCATTGGCACGGGTGGAAAAAATGCCTGTTTGTGGTGATCATATACCGACTGAAGATCAATTGCAAGCATGGAAGGCATTTTTGCAAGTTGAAGAAAATATTGCCAAGGCGCGTCAGTTTTGTGTGGCTTTTGTCGGTAATGATTATGGTCATACTAGACAAATTACTTTTGCAGTAGATGTTAATTCAGCTACTCTTGATGGTTCTCAACAAAATTATTTAAATATAACTAGTTTCTGGGAACGGGTAAAACGTTCTAAAAACCAAGAAGTGAAAATTTCCGAAACTGTCCCTACAGGAAAATTCACCCATAAAATTCCTAAATTTGGTTCCATTGAAAAAGTTGATCCAAAAAATTGTTTAATTAAAGTCAAGGTAGAACGGGAACTGGCTGAATATATCGCTACACAACGTTATCAGCCTCCGATGAAGGGATTTTTGTTTTTTGATGCTGCTGGGGATATTCAACAAGTCAAGCGCAAAAAAGAAGCGTTAGAAAAATTAAAACAGGGACAAACTCAAAATCCTTACTTGGGTAATTTTTTATTCGATGCTTCCCAGGCTAGACGGATAAAAAAAACGGTGGAACTTCAAGCAGATGATTTGTTATTATCTGCGGCTAATGCTGGACAAAAAGCAGCTGTAGAAAAGGTACTAGCGGCTGAAGATTTAGTTCTTATTCAAGGACCGCCGGGAACTGGTAAAACTACGGTAATTGCGGAGATTTGTTATCAAATAGCCCTGCGGGGTGGACGCACTCTCATTGCTTCTCAAGCTAATTTAGCTGTGGATAATGCTTTGAGTCGATTAGTTCACAACCCCGTTATTCGGGCGGTTCGCAAAGGACGGGCTGAGAGAGTGGGGGAGGAAGGACAGCCGTTTTTAGAAGACCAAGTTATTGGTACTTGGCTAGAAAATACAGCCCATGACTGTGAAAGTAGTCTGAATCAACGTCTGGAGAATGTCGATATTTTACGGAATTTATTATTAGCAAAATCCCAATTTAGTGATTATTTCCACTTGGAATTAGAATATATTCAGCAACAAAATCAATTAATTCAGGAACGGAAAAGTTTAGCAGGAGACTGTCAAAAGCTATCAGCTATTTATCAAGAAGGTTTAGTTAAACAAAATAAAATTGCAGCTATACACTTAGGGTTAGATTATATTCTCCAAAATGCCCCAAATGTGAATTGGGAAGCACCAGAAGTAAAAAATTCTTTACCATATCTTCAGCCCTATACACAAGGTAATAGTGTGATTACAGATTTCTTGACAAATGTTAGTCAAGCCATCAATTGCACTGATGAATTGGGTTTGGTTCGTCCTGGTTATGGTGCTTTTGGTTTAGCGGTGTGGTTGCGGGAAGATGTAGCTGATAAAGTTGCTGATTTTACTGTTGCTTTCGGTTACGCTAACGATGCGATGTTAGCTATGTCAAAAGTTGCGGAAGCGGTATCTGCTATCCCTAAAAATTCGCCGAATTTACATCAGCCAGAAATAGATGAACAGCAATTCATCGCTAAACGCCAATTTTTACAACAGACAATTCAAGGTTGGCAAAATCGTCAGAAAGAACTTAATTATGTAATTGCATCTATTCAGGAATGGAAATCTACAGCACCTGTGTTACTATATCAAGTAATCAAGGAGTGTCAGCAATCCAGACAAGTTTTAACAGAAGATGTGCTACAATTGCCAGTAGGTTTGTTGATGTTTGCTCATCAATTGAAATTATCTATCTTACCTAAGAAATATCAGCTTAATTTACCAGATTGGCAGGCTTTACAAAAGGCTTTAACTTATGAATCTGAAGGCGGGTTTGTTGATAGAATTGGTAAGCAGCACAATTTTAGTTACTTTTTAGAAGACAATTTGAGTCAAATTCCTATGGTGCTATCTGCGAGCGATCGCACCCAATGGCGTAAAATCTATGAAGAGTTTAAAAATTATCAACTTCTTAACCAAAATCAGCGCCAATTACTGGTGGAAAATACTCAGTCATTTTTGCTGAGAATGCAAACAGTGTATGGTAAAGTCTGGGAATTAGATCATCTTGACTCGACTCTGAATCAGGTAAGTGCAGATTTACTCTCAAATATTCTCGCTAATGCACGTCAATGTATCGCCAGAGTTAAGGCGGAAACTGAAAAACAGTTGCAGATCCTCCAAGATGAATTAATTGTACTGGAAAAACAGAGAACTGCTCAAGCACAAATATCTGCTACCTCATCTCAAATCGAAACAGCTAATTCACAACTGTCAGAAGTTATCCAGATTTTACAATTAATTCAGCAGCAGCAAAATGTACCTGATAAATTACAGGCTTTAGTTACAGAATATCTGACAACGCAATCAAAAATTTGGCAACATCCCCAGGAATTTGCAACTCAGGTAAATGTTGGGGTAAGTCATTTGAGAAATTTAGAAAGTTTAATTCCCTCAATTGCACCTTTCGCAGTTTTAGAGGTGATTAAAAAATCTTTAGACCAGCAGACAATCATTATAGAAGAAGAAAATACACAGGCTCAACTGCAACTGCAAGAAATCCAAGGACAATTACAACAATTAAATCAGCAACCAGAGATAAAACCCAGTGAAGATTTAATTTTATCCCGAAATTGGTGGGAAAATTTCTGCCAAACTATACCTGATAAATTTAAAATAGCAGATACCCATGCAGATTTATTTAATCTGGAATTTCTCCACCGGATACAAACCCAGTTTGATGCTTGGGAAAACCAACTAAGTGAAGAAGACACTTATCTCAGTCGCTACCAAGATTTTACCAAAGATTGGATTGCAAAAGTCAAAAATCCCTCCGAGCGCGATCGCAACGATTTAAAACGCATTTATTTAGATAATGCTAACGTCGTCGGTATCACCTGCGTACAAGCTGCAAATTACAACTTTACCCAAGAATTTAAAGCCTTTGATGTCGTAATTATTGATGAAGTCAGCAAATGTACTCCCCCAGAGTTACTCATCCCCGCTTTAAAAGGCAAAAAGTTAGTCATGGTAGGAGACCATCGACAATTACCACCCATGCTTGATACTAGCACAGTGGAAGAAGTGGCTCAATCCCTGGGAAGCACAAAATCAGAATTGCAATTTTTAGAAGAATCATTATTTAAAATTCAGTTTGAAGCTGCTGATAAAAGCATCAAACAAATGCTGAATACTCAATATCGAATGCACCCCTTGATTATGGCAGCAATCAATCAATTTTATCAGGGTAAACTAGAATGCGGACTTCTAGAACCTGATACCCAACGCGCTCACAATTTAACCGGGGAAATTATCCAGAAAAATCACCATCTTGTTTGGGTGAAAATCCCCAGAGAACCGGAATTTCAAGAACAACGAGAAAACACTTCCTATTTTAATCCTCACGAAGTAGATATAATTGAACGCCTGTGTCAGCAATTTGAGGACACTTGGGCTGGTAAAATTGCTAATGGGGAACCTAAAAAGGAAATAGCAGTAATTACATTCTATGGCGCGCAGTTGAAAAAAATTGATGAACGTTTACAACCAGAATTATTTCCTTCCTTGGAAATTCGCACAGGTACAGTAGATAGATTTCAGGGAATGGAAAGACCTGTGGTAATTGTTAGTATGGTGCGGAATAATCATCAAGGCGATGTCGGTTTTGCCAAGAAACCAGAACGGGTAAACGTAGCTTTTTCTCGCGCCCAAGAATTATTAGTAATTGTGGGTTGTCACGATTTATTTACCCAGCAAGGGGGAAAAGTTGGCGGTATGTATTTAGAGATTTCTCATACTGTAAATAGTCAAGGAGGTTTCGTAGATGTTTCTCGCTGCTACAGCTAAACCTATTGACGACAAACTGCAAAATTTAGCCGATGAAATTACAGCGCAAAATCCTAATTTATTAGTTTTAGCCGCCAGGGAATTTCGTTATAGTTTACATCAAACTCCTGTAGAAATATCTATTCAGGAACCCCGCGAATTTAATGTACTGGAAGAATTTATCATCCGGGCTGGAATTGAATTTACACCTCCCCCCACAGAAGATGAATTAGCATCTATATTAGGGCTAGATCCGATATTTGTCCGCAGTACCACGGCCAATTTACAATCATTACAAACTTTATCCGCAACCTCGCCCATTACAGTTACAGAAGAAGGACGCAGTTTTTACGCCCAAGGTTCTGTACCACAACCAGCCTATCCTATCCAAATATATGCTGTTTCCGATGCTTTAGATGGCAAGCTGATATTTTATGATGAACCATTTAAGGATCCTCCTTTAAATTTACCGGATTTAGCCGAGTTGATCAAAATTGCGCGCAAAATAAATGATATCTCTGCTTTATCAATTGAGAAGTTACAAAAATGTATTCAGTTATCAGGGTTAGACTTCCATGTCCCAGAGTTAGGGAAAATCGTAACTCAGTGTAAAGTGTTAGCCCCGGCGCAAATCATTTGGAAACCGATTTATCTGTTTGTCATTTGTGATGTTGAGGAAGATAAATTAAGTATCCAAATTAGAAATGGTAAACAAATTTTAGAATCAGCATCCAAACGGATGGAAGTGCTGCAAGGTAAAGGTAAAATTCCTTGGCAAACCTTATGTAAATTATCCCATGAAGCGATTAATCTTGAGCGTGAAGCTATTCTTAATCATAAAAATGCCGAAATAGAATCTAGAGTAGATAAACTTAGTCTAGGGGCTTTAAAGTTAAGGGATGCTGCAATTATTCCCACTTTTCAAGAGGTTTTAAGTTCTGCAAACCGTCAAGTCATTATATCATGCCCTTGGTTGACTTTAGATATTATCAATAAAGATTTTTTGACGCTGTTACAAAAATTAGCCAATGGGGGAGTCTGGATTTTAATAGGATATGGAATTTCCGCAGAAGCAGAAGTAGAAAAAAAATTACGCGCTATGAAAACGCCGGATGGTTTACCTGCTGTACAGGTTTTCTGCTTAGGTAATTCCCCTATTAAAGAGGTGATAGTTGACCAAGGAAATTATCTTTACGGATTTTATGATTGGGTTAACTGTGGTGGCGAATATTTACCCTGCGGTGAGTCGGTTTATCAAGTGACTATTCCTCCGCAGATACAAGAAGCATATCAATTTTTAGCTGATCGTTGCCAAAATAATGCCCAGGAAAAATGGAATCTGGCTTTAGAAAATGGTGATTTTTCTTTAGCTGTAGAAACTTGCTATATTTGGGGGGCGCTGGGAATGCAAAATATCGCTTTCCAGGAGATAAAAGCTAGTAATTGGCTGGAACTTTTCCCGGTGTGGTTAAATGTTATGGTTAGGGATTTAAATTCACAAATATTACCAGATGATGCTGGAATTTTGCCCACAGCAATTTCTCTGTTAAGTCAGCTTTCCGGTGAGGAAGTTTTTATTGATGAGGTACAGGAGGGATGGCGAAAAATTATCCGGGCGATCGCATCTCGTCAACCTGAAACTGCTTTAAACTTACTTACTGAACCAGTATGGACAAATTTTTTGCGTCTGAAAATTGCTCAGGAAAATGATTCACCTGATAGGTTTATTTTACCCCAAAGTTCGTCGCCCAGGAAGAAGAAGCAGAAAAATTAAGGCGTTGTTGAGGGAAGAAGATATGTTTCACGCAGAGGCGCAGAGAGTCAGAGATGATCAGATAAGTAACTGTAGTGCTGCATCACAATACTTCTTAAATAATTGTAAATTTTAAGTTAATTTAAATGTAGATGCAGAAATTCGTCTAATTGGATACAATTCTTATATTAAGAGAGGCGAGGAGAACGAAGTGGTTCTATTAAAAGGCTTTGAGATTGAGATGTATACGGGTACGCCTCAAGGTGAAATAGTCGGACTCTCGGACAAAATTGTCGCTTCGTTGGATGGGTTTGTGCGAGAACCCGATAGCCGCAACGTGGAATATATTACCCAGCCCTTGAGTAATTACGAAAATTTATTGTGTGCTTTGCTACGTCCTCGGCGGGAGTTACGCGCTTATCTCCAGAATTTGGGTAATTACACTCTGATTCCTGGTAGCACTTTATCTTTGGGTGGCAGCGATCGCTTCTTTCGCTCTGACCGTACAAACCCTTATCATGACTATATAGAAAATACCTACCATACAAAAGTAGTTACCGCCAGTGTTCATATTAATGTCGGTATCAGTGACCCAGAAATATTAATGCGGGCTTGTCGGCTGATTCGGTTAGAAGCGCCTCTATTCCTGGCTTTGAGTGCTTCATCTCCCTTCCTGGATGGTCAAGCGACTGGCTATCATTCCAGCCGTTGGGCTGTGTTTCCTCAGACACCTAATAATGTGCCTTTATTTACTAGCCACACCGATCATATTCAATGGGTGGAGTCACAAATAGCAGCCGGAACTATGCAAAATGTGCGCCATTTATGGACATCAGTCAGACCAAATGGCGATCGCCGTCCTCATGACCTCAATCGCTTAGAATTACGCATTTGTGACCTAGTTACAGATCCCATTGCGTTACTAGCCATTGCAGCCCTCTTAGAAGCCCGTTTGTTGCAATTAATAGAAAATCCGGATTTAGATCCGTTAACTCAAAGCAGCTTTTCCCCCTCAGAACTGCTTTCTCTCACAGCCAAAAATGAAGTCGCCGCAGCTACTGCTAGTCTGGATGCGGAATTAATCCATTGGCAAGATGGTAGAACTATAGTTGCTAGAGACTGGATTGCAGAAATATATCAAGAAGTTTGGGCGATCGCTAAACAACATGGTTTTAGCTGTTTCCTCTCACCTTTGCAAAAAATTCTCCGCGCCGGGAACGAAGCCCAACAGTGGTTACAACTCCACGCCGTTGGTGTTGACACTCAAAGAGTCCTCACCCAAGCTATCATCGCCACCGAAGAACGAGAAATAGAACTAGAAAATAAATTGTGTTCCCCCGTGGTGTAAAGCGCTAAGGAGGTGTGGGGAGTGTGGGAAGTGTGGGGGGAAAGATTGTCCCCAGTCCCCAATCCCTAATACCCAGTCCCCAATCCCCAGTCCCCAATCCCTAATACCCAGTCCCCAATCCCCAGTCCCCAATCCCCGATCCCCAGCTTCTGTCATCATCCCCAAGGTAGATTTGGCGGGAGAAACTCCCAAAAATATTTTCTCTCCCCAAAATTCCTGGAAAACACTTCCCTCAGCAGGTTTGAGTCCAATTGAGCCTTTGTTTAAAAAAATTAATCTCTCGGTATTATTTGATAATTATTAAAAAAACCTATCAATCAACTCTATCTAATGGTAGAGTAAAAAGAAAATTAGTATAGCAGTATACAAAGAACACTTTTGACAGACAATGCCCCAGGTTGTTTTAGTTTATCCCCAAATCCCCCCCAACACAGGTAACATTGCTCGGACTTGTGCCGCCACTGGTACAGAATTACATTTAGTAGCACCTTTGGGATTTGAAATTAGCGATCGCTACCTTAAAAGAGCCGGTTTAGATTACTGGCCTTACGTCAAACTGCACCATCACGAATCCCTAGAAGCCTTTGAAGCCGCACATCAACAACGTGGTGGTAGACGCTTAGGCTTTACTGTCAGGGGAGAATTTAATTATGCCAATTTTCAATTTCAAGCCGATGATTGGTTACTGTTTGGTAGCGAAACAGCAGGTTTACCCGCCAAGATTCTCTCAGATTGTGACGCTACCCTTTACATTCCCATGTTACAGCCCCATGTCCGTAGTTTAAATCTTTCGGTAAGTGCCGCCATTAGTTTATTTGAAGCCCATCGCCAATTAGGTTACTTAACATAGACTTACTCAATTAATTGTTGATTAGATTACTTTTCTAACACCTGACTCACGTCTTAATACTTACCAGAGTTGAATTTTACATAGACAATTTATAGCAACCCCCAAAGAAGTTAAGACATAAACTGATCATAAAAGTTAGACACCGAAAGCCTTTTACCCTACTCCCTACTCCCCAGCTATATAAGAAATTTGTATATATGATTCCCAAATATACGGAATTGGAACTATAGTTTTTCATAAACTTCAGTGACCGAGACGAGGAAAATAAAACCTGTCTAACCTTTTCTCCACATAGATTTGAGCTAGTTTGCGGGAATAAGTAATTTCCGGGATGGCAAAAGTAGTCTGAAGTTTGTACGGTTGATTTTTAGTCATGAATCAACGTACAGTCTGTTCTTGGGAAGTGCGGATAAAGCGTAAAAACCTTGAATATATCTACAGCAGAGATCATAGCTTTTCCAGAAGTCCGATCCAATTAGTTAAGTGACAGCCACAGTGGACTCAGTGAATATATAATTATTATTCAGTCCTAACTAGCGAATCACAACAGGTGAAGACCACTGTCAAAAGTAAAAGTTCGATGGTGTGTAAGAGTCAACTGGACAAGTAAGCACAGCAATTTTTAACTTTTGCTAATCAGTGTAAACTTGTCTAAATCAGAGAAGCAAGTTAATCTTGCGTAAGTATCTCTGGTGAAAGTGATCTTGATTTATCATTTGATGTGATCTAAATCATTGACTAGTATCAAACTGAAAAAATCGAGATCAGTTAAGCGCTAGTGATCATAGGAGGTCGTCTTTGAAACGAGCATTGAAAAAAAGAGAAAAGGCTGTGCTGAAAAATATCCCCAGCAGTGATGATGCCCTAGTGGAACACCTAGAACACCTAAATACTAATATTGTAGTGAATCCCAAGGTTAAACGCCGGGTGCGGACGAAAGCTGCCGTGATTGGTTTGGCTATCTCAATGGGAGCAACCAGCCTTTTGGTGACTCGACAAAGCGATCAAGCCCAAGCAGCAGACACATTAGGTAGCCAAAAGGCAACCTCAACAATCCCTGCTGATTTTGACACTACAGTGAAATTTGCTCCCACAAAGCTCAAGACTCAAACAGTCTTACCCATAAGCTTGTCAGAAAATTCTGTCATCGTGGAACCAACAGCAATTTCACAGTTACCGGGGCTTGAAGCTAAACTACAAGTTGCGGCCAGTGGAATGTCTGTGGAAGTTCCGGTTGTGACACCAGATGCCTCCAATGTACAATCCCAACTATTGCAAAGATTGTCACCCCAAAGCCAGCCCAATGAGACAGTAAAAGAACTGTCTAGTGCTGATCGCTTTGATCACCAAATTGACAGCGAACCACAGGCATTAGAAAATCAAGATGTCAGTAGTGAAATTAATGCTCAACTGAAAGCCCAGCAACAATTCGCACTAAATCGCTTACAAGAAAAATCGAACCGTTTAAGAAATAGTCTGGCGGAGTCGCGGTCTGAGGAGACCCAAGTTGCATCAAACACTGACACAGCTTTAACACAGCCGAACAAGACAGAAACAGCGCCAGAAATCAGCGCCAGTCCCAAGGCAATGGAAGCAGCGTCAAATGACAACACAGAAGATTTAATATCAAGATTAAGACAAACACAAGAAACCAGGGAATTAAACCCACAACCCTTTACAACAACCGTACCAGCAACCCAGCAAGTTGTAGCTTTACTGACTAATACAGCTTACGAAGTTAAACCGGGAGACACACTAGCGGCGATCGCTAGTAGATACAATACCTCCATATCAGAGCTGATCCAGGCAAATAATCTCCAGAATCCTAATCAACTCAAAATTAGCCAAAGACTGATTATTCCTGTTACTCCGGTTAACCGCTCTCGCTCCATTCAGGTACCAGTGGTAGTAGACTCCAAGAGCGCCTCCAGTAGCCTTCAGGTCGTAGTAGACTCTAATAGCGACTCTTCCCGCACCCTTCAGCCACCAAGCTACCCCGGTCTGCCTCCTGCTACATCCCAATTACCCGAAACTGCAAATAACCGGATACAGCTAAACACCGTCAATAGACCAGCAGAATCTATTAGACCTCATGCTCAAGGACAGGGTGGAAATACACCAGTACCGCCACTCTTTAGTGAAATGCAGGAAGCGAAACAATCGCCAGTAGAACCTGCAAGCACAACAGAAGACAATCAACATCTCCGCCTCTTACGCGCTGAGATTGAGCGATTACAAGAGAGACACCGCACCCAGCAAGGTGGGAATGTCACCCCAGTAGCCGCAACTGAACCAACAAAACCTCCTTTCCCTACTACCACGGCTCAAACCAATAGCCTACAAGAAGAAATCAGGAGATTACAGGAAAAATACCGAGGACAACAGTCTGGGAATAATACCAGGATAATCGCCACAGAACCAGCAGAAGTTCCCGTGGCGCTTTCCATTAGCCAAACAAATAGTCCAGAAGCAGAAATCCAGAGATTACGGGAGCAATACCGCCAACAACAGTCCGGAATTACTATTAATCCCCCAGAAGAAGCTCCCACAGAGATTTCTGTTAGGCCAACGAATAATACAGCAGCTTTCCCCACTACTAGCGGAGAAACCAAAGTAGCTATTCCCATTCCTGTGCCGAGCCTAAATTCACCAAGCCGTCAATCCACTAATTTGCCCCCCCGGATTCGTAGACCCAACGAGCCAATTAATCCTGAGTTCTCCTCCAGTCTCAATGCATCTGGTAGCAGAACACCAACAACCCCCAATAACATCTCAGACACTCTGGGAAACTTGCGGGGAACCACAGTCACACCACAATTCCAGCCACAATTACCGCCTTTGGCCGCAGTAGATAGATACTTACCCAAACCCATTGATGCCACTACAGCGCCGCCTTCAAGCGGTACAACTGCCTACATCTGGCCAGCAAAAGGTGTACTTACCTCCGGCTATGGTCAGCGATGGGGAAGAATGCACCGGGGTATTGACATTGCTAACGCCACAGGAACACCAATTTATGCAGCAGCAGATGGTGTTGTGGAAAAATCTGGTTGGAACCGAGGTGGTTACGGCATCCTTGTGGATATTCGCCATCCCGATGGTAGTTTAACTCGTTACGCTCATAATAGCCGGACTTTAGTGAGAGCAGGTCAACAAGTTACCCAAGGACAACAAATCGCTCACATGGGTAGCACTGGTTTCAGTACCGGACCACATACTCACTTTGAAATCCATCAACCAGGAAAAGGAGCTACCGATCCTGTAGCCTTCTTACCCAGGGAACGTCAGTAATTTCTCACTTAGATTCAACTGAATAACTATTTTATTTATTGAGGGAGCTTAGTTAGCTCCCTCTTTTTTTATGCACACAATCCTGAAGATGAGATATGGCAACTGCCCAGCAGGTTAAGACATAAACCAACAGGATTTCAACCCACTCCCTACTTCCTACTCCCTACTCCCCACTCCCGGCTTTTGCCAAAACTGCTTTAATATCTCCCCTGGCGGACGATCCCAAGTGTCGATATGCTCATATATCAAACTGTCTTGGTTAAGTTTATAAGTCGAATAGCCATTGAAAAATAGACGTGCTTTCCAGGGAACACGTAAAACTCCCCGAACTGTCCACTTTGCTAAAACAGTATCTTGGGCTGGCTGAGATACTTCATGTAAGTCAAAGTAAATTTCTTGGAAAAAGAGCCGCGCGTGAAATCGCAACGTCCAAAATATAATTCGATAGTTGAATTTCCATTTAAATTTATTTACAGGGTCTTGAAAGTAGATATCCTGCGTATAAATATCATAAGAAATATCTTGTTCAAAAAGTGTTGGCAAATCTTGTTGAAGTGTCTTAATTACTTGTTCAATCTGCAATTGAGATTCCACTGATATTTCCCTTTACAAAAACTTAAAAATATTTAACTAATCTTATAAATGGCGTATTTGAGCCAAATCTTCTGCATTTCCAATAGCTCTAAGCCATAGGGAATAATACTTCTGATATCATCAAACTATTGGGAGCAGATCACAATCAACCTGTGTTTTCTTACTATAACTGATAGCAATTTAGTGAGATAATAAGAGGGTGAGAAAAAAAGAAACTATGTTAATAGGAGTTACGCATTGACAGAATAACAAAATAGTGAATTGATAAATATAGGTC